>JAFYQY010000191.1 GCA_017559685.1 Alistipes sp. | reverse complement strand
GGGTAGGAAATGGAAACATTGAATTTATTTATCAGCTCGATTTTTATCGACAACATGGTCTTCGCATTCTTCTTCGGAATGTGCTCCTATATCGCTGTATCTAAGAACGTAAAGACAGCTCTCGGTCTCGGTCTTGCAGTAACTTTCGTGCAGACTATGACAGTGCCTTTGAACTACCTCTTGAATGAGTATGTTCTTGCACCTAACGCATTGGTTGAGGGCGTAGACTTGTCGTTCCTTACCTTCATCATCTTCATTGCCGTTATCGCTGCATTCGTGCAGTTGGTTGAGATGATTGTCGAGAAGTTCTCGCCATCGCTCTACAACCAGCTCGGTATCTTCCTTCCACTCATCGCTGTAAACTGTGCCATCATGGGTGGCTCGCTCTTTATGCAGCAGATGGTTGGTGCAGGCGAGATTAACAACGTTGGTCAGTCGGTAGTATATGGTTTGGGTTCGGGTATTGGCTGGTGGTTGGCTATCGTTATGATGGCTGCTATCCGTGAGCGTCTCTCGTACTCGCACATCCCTGCAGCTTTGAAGGGTCCGGGTATCGCATTTATTATCACAGGCCTTATGGGTATCGCATTTATGATATTCTCGGGTATTCAGTTGTAAACCTTTAATAAGAGTAAAAGAAGATGACAAAAATAATTATTGTTGCTATCGTTGCCTTTCTTGCAGTAACACTCCTCTTGGTGGCACTGTTGCTCTTTGCAAAGGCTAAGTTGACCTCGTCGGGCAATGTAACCATCGACATCAACAACGGCAAGAAGGTCGTTGAGGTTGAGGCTGGTGGTAACCTCCTTGCGACACTCGCTACAGCAGACATCTTCCTTCCATCGGCTTGCGGTGGTAAGGGTGCCTGCGGTCAGTGCAAGTGCCAGGTTATGGAGGGTGGAGGCGAGGTTCTCCCTACCGAGACCGGTTTCTTCAACCGCAAGCAGCTCCGTGATAATTGGCGTTTGGGCTGCCAGGTTAAGGTTAAGGAGGATATGAAGATCGCTGTTCCTGATTCAGTATTGAGTATTAAGAAGTGGGAGTGCGAGGTTGTGTCTAATCACAATGTTGCAACCTTCATCAAGGAGTTCGTGGTTAAGTTGCCTGAGGGCGAGCACCTCAACTTCCGTTCGGGTGGTTACATCCAGATTGATGTTCCTGCTATTACCGTAGATTACAAGGATATCGACGTTGATCCACAGTACGAGGAGGATTGGGTTAAGTTTGGCCTCCGTGACTTGAAGATGGTTAACCCTGAGCCACAGGTGCGTGCATACTCGTGCGCTACCTATCCAGCTGAGGGCGATATCATCCGTCTCAACGTTCGTATCGCAACTCCTCCATTTGGCCCAGATCGTAAGATGCTTCCTGTTAATCCAGGCGTATGTTCGTCGTATATCTACTCGCTCAAGCCGGGCGATAAGATCACTATGTCGGGTCCTTACGGTGAGTTCTTCTTGCCAGACAACTTGCCTGATACTCAGGAGTTGATCTTCATCGGTGGTGGTGCAGGTATGGCGCCTATGCGTTCGCACATTATGCACCTCTTCAAGACTGAGAAGACTAAGCGCCCTGTAACCTTCTGGTATGGTGCTCGTTCGCTCAAGGAGGCGTTCTATCTTGAGGATTACGCAGCTATCGAGAAGGAGTTCCCTAACTTCAAGTTCAACCTTGCTCTCGACCGTCCAGATCCGGAGGCAGATGCAGCAGGCGTAGACTACAAGGTAGGTTTCGTTCACAACGTTCTCTTCGAGAACTACCTCAAGAACCACGAGGATCCAGAGGGATGTATCTACCTTATGTGTGGACCTCCAATGATGGTCGGCGCAGTAGAGAAGCTTCTCGATTCACTCGGTGTTCCACCGGAGAATATTCTTTACGATAACTTCGGCGCATAAAAACGCATTTTAAGGGGCATTTGCTTCCTTGTCTTCAAAAATAGAGATGGTTACATACGTTTTAGTATGCGCCCATCTCTATTTTCTTTGACGGTGTTGCAACTACCTCCTTAGAATGCGTTTTTTCTGTGATAAGCCGCAATCCGCACCACATCTCACCGCTTCTAACAAGAGATGAAAAAAGGCTTTTAAGTGGAGAGTGGAAAAGGATAGGATAGGATAGGAGTCGGGTTTGCGCCCTCGATAGGATAAGATGGCGAATTTCCTATAAACTCCTATTTAATCCTATCAAGCACCGCAGGTGCGCATCCTATCAACTCCTATAATCCCTTTAACACCCTTAACGCCCAATTCACTCCTATAATAGCAAAAAAAAGAGCAGAGAAACGTCTCTGCTCTTCTACTCTCAACTTTCAACTCTCCACTATTTGAAAGTGTGGCTCTTTGTTACCTTGCCTGTCATATCGACAACGTCGATCTTGATGCAGTCAGAGTTTACGTTAGCCTTCAACGCTGTGTTGTGTGAGTTCACAAGGATTGGGAATGTTGCGTCGCTCACCTCAGGCTTATTGTGAGTGTACGAGTAGCGGTGGGTATGTCCTCCGAGCATAACGGTGATGTTAGCCTTGTTCAAGATTGGGAGGAAGCACTCGCCCGAGTACTTAGGGCCGTGCCACATATTCTTACCTCCGATAGGGGCCATATGCATAAGAACTACACGGTACTTAGCATTCTTGCACTCCTCGGTCTCTACAACCTTCTTCAACCACTCGGCCTCCTCACGACGATATTGGTCGTAAACGGCAGTCTCGTAGTACTCGAGGTCGCTATCTGGCTTATCCTCGCCACCATCCAGGATGATGAAGAATACATCGCCGTGCTTCAACGTAAAGTAGGTCTTACCTGTTGGGGTAGGGAAGTAGGTGAGGAAGCTTGTAGCGAACAAACCACGGGTCTCGTGGTTACCACGTACGAGGTAGAACGGAGTCTGCTTTGCAAAGCGCTCAACCGAAGCATTCACGAAACCGTCGAAGAGAATCTCCACATTTGGCACGTGGCTCACCATATCGCCATTATAGAATACCATCTCGGTCTTATTCTTGTCGAAGGTGTTGAGCAACGCATCCATCTTCTCCTGCTTGGCGTGGATGTCGTTCAATACGATAAATTGAGTGCTCTCCTTCTTTGGATCGAGGGTATAGAAGCCTGGGTACTTCTTGCCGTAGATGCGGGCAGTAACGACGTGACCGTAGGTTACACGTGCGTGTTTCATACCGAGTACCTCCTTTGACGTTACCGAGTAGCAATATTGCTTGCCTGGCTCGAGACCTGTGATCTTTACCTGATGCTCAGTGCCGAAAACACGCTTGCCGAGGTAGGTCTGGTAGTACTTTGGACGCTCTACGTTGTAGAAGTTGGTGCCATCCACTGGTGCAACCTCAACCCACGAAGTCGCCTTCTGATCGGTTACCCAAACAACGGTAGCCTCGGTGTCGGTTACGGCCTGCAAGTAAGGGCCATAGATAATCTTGATTGCCGATGCCGAGTAGATACCGCAGAACAATGCTGCAATAAGAAATAACTTTTTCATAGTATGGCTAGTTTTTAGGTTTGATTTCTCCTCTATTTGAAGTTGTGAGTGTGGAGTACTTTGCCCTCCATATTTACAACATCGACCTTGATATTTTTGTTTACCTTAACCTTCAAGGCGTCCTCGAATGAGTTTACTACAATTGGGAAATTGGCCTGATCGTTGTGGAACGAGTACTTGTGAACGTGACCGCACAACATAACCGAGATGTTAGCCTTATTTAATATAGGTATGAACAACTCCTTGATATGCTTTGTTCCGTGCCACATCTTATGGCCGTCAACTGGAGGCATATGCAAGAATACAATGCGGTGCTTTGCGCTCTTGAACTCCTCGGTCTCGACAACCTTCTTCAACCACTCAGCCTCCTCAGCACGGTATGCGTCGTAGGCAGCAGTCTCGTAGTACTCGATGTTGTTGTCAGGCTTATCCTCGCCACCGTCGAGCATCAGGAAGAAGGTGTTTCCGTGAACGAAAGAGTAGTAAGGCTTGCCCGTTGTAGTTGGGAAGTAGTCCATAAACTTGGTTGCGCACTTAGCACGGGTCTCGTGGTTACCACGCACGTAGAAGAATGGAACATCGCTTGCGAAGTTCTTTACAGCGGTATCGAGGAAGCCCTTGAATATAGTATCCTCTGTAGGGAAACTGCTCACCATATCGCCGTTGAAGATAACCATATCGGTCTTGCTCTTATCGAAGTTGTGAGCGAGGTAGGCCTCCATCTTCTCGTTCTTGGCGTGCACGTCGTTCATCACCACAAACTCGATACTCTCCTTCTTAGGATCGAGTGTAGGGATGATCTGCGCACCCTTGCGGTATACGTTTGTCGATACGATTTGACCATAGCTGATGCGGTTGCCCTTCTGCTCGAGCACCTCCTTCGAGGCTACGGCATAGCGATACTTCTTGCCTGGCTCCAAGCCCGTAACTCGCACCTGGTGAAGGGTGCCGATAACTCGTTTGCCGTTGCAGGTCTGGAAAAACTTAGGACGGTCGCAGTAGTAGAAGTGCTTGCCATCCTCTGGAGCAACCTCCACCCACGAGAGTGCGTCTACGTCGGTAACCCACATAATTGTGGCCTCGGTATCGGTTACGGCCTGCAAATATGGGCCGTGGAGAATCTTAATCGCCTGTGCCGAGTAGATGCCACAGAGCAACATCGCTGCTAAAAATAATCTCTTCATATTGTCTCGTCTTTTAGGTTTTATCTACCGTACTTCTTAATTACGCCACGACCGCCAATAGAGGCACGTACGAAGCTGATGATAGCATCACGCTCAGGCGACTGCGGCAGGGTGTTCTCCGCCTCGTTGCAAGCGTTCGAGAAGTTCAAATCGCTCTGGAAGATTATGCGGCAAGTGTTGTGGATAGCGGCAATCTGCTCCGAAGTGAAGCCTCGACGCTGCAAACCCAACTTGTTGATACCTGCGTAGCTTCCTGTCTCACGCATAGTTACGAATGGTGGAACATCCTGACGTACCAACGAGCCACCCTGAATCATCGAGTGGTCGCCAATCTTGCACCATTGGTGTACTGCCGAGTGACCGCCAATAACAACCCAGTCGCCAACCTCAACCTCGCCAGCCAACGAAACACGGTTTGTGATAACGCAGTGGTTGCCCACAACGTCATCGTGTGCCACGTGAACGTATGCCATAAGAAGGTTGCCACTACCAACAACGGTAGTGCCACGTGAAGCAGTACCACGGCTGATGGTTACACACTCACGAATATCGTTGTCGTCGCCAATTACGGCTGTGGTCTTCTCGCCTACGAACTTCAAATCCTGCGGAAGGCACGAAATCGAAGCTGCGGTGTGAATCTTATTGCGCTTGCCGATGCGGGCACCGTCGTGAATTACGGCACCTGGGCCAATCCAGCAATCATCTCCAATCTCAACGTCGCCTGCGATATACGCAAATGGCTCTACTGTAACGTTCTTACCCAACTTTGCATCGGGGTGAACAAAAGCTAAAGGACTAATCATATGAAAGGTGTGTTCTATAAATTAGTAATAAATTCTTGTATATTGGTAGGTTCTTATTTCGGTTGCTTTTGGTTTTCTTTCGGTCTATTTCTTGTTTTATCTCAGTTGCAATACACCTGCATTGCGCCTTCGTTAAAAGCAAGAAATCCACTCGAAACAAATTCCAAAATCAACTTGAACTAATTTATAGAACCCACCTTAAATTCAAAATTAAAAATTATTAGTGGCGTTAGAGTCGTTAGAGTCGTTAGAGTCGTTAGGGACATTAGGGGCATTAGGGTTAAAAACTACTCTCTACTCTCTCCTAACTACTCTCTAAAAAACTCTC
>JAFYQY010000190.1 GCA_017559685.1 Alistipes sp. | reverse complement strand
GTTCCCAATCAAGATTAACGTATCGCCTATCTCTATGAATGCAACCTACGTAACAAGCTACGCAATTCGTGACTTCTACTTTGCAGAGAAGGCGTTTACAGATGCCGATGGTAATGCTGTTACATACGATCAGTATCTTGCCGACAACAATGTCCTCTCGAAGGATAACCAGAATACCCCATACGCATACGGTTTGACACTTGCGAACGGCGTTCAGCGTTACGAGGGTGGTTCTTCTATTCAGATCGACTTCGACAAGACCTTTGGTCAGAAGGGAATCTTCCGCTACCGAACTACTCTCTACTCATTCTACGGTTGGATCAACCAGGTGTCGCAGCAGAACTTGAGCAAGAAGAATGGCGTACAGTATGAGAGCATCGCTCCAACCGTTCGTTGGGAGAACACAATCGACATCAAGGCTACAAAGTACTTCTCGACACAGTTCTACTTCCAGCTCTACTACAACAAGGCTCAGAATGCCAAGATTCAGACACAGACCGTGCTTGGCGTAGGTCTTGCATACACCTTCAAAAACAAATAGTAGAGAGACAACGAGATAGCTCGCTATGACGGAGAAGACCAAACACATACTATCGACTGCGGTTTTGTTCGTAGTCGCTGTGGTGTGCGCCATTGCCATATATCTTATGGGATGGCGCAATGGTGTTCGTCTAGAGCAGAATCTCGCAAGCCACAATCTTGAACAACAATTCGTTGTCGGTGGCAAGCAGAAGGTCGACATATCGCAAGTGGGCAACGACAAGTTGCAACAGGTGCTTTGGTTGGTCGAAAACGGTTACATCGACCCTATTTCACGTGACTCGCTTATTGAGATGGCGATACCCGCCCTTCTTGATAAGCTCGACCCCCACTCGGTATACCTTCCACCTAAGGCGTTTGAAGAGGCCGAGGAGCCACTCAAGGGAGAGTTCGACGGTATCGGCGTAGTCTTCAATATGGCTACCGATACGGTTATCGTATTGAACGTCATACCTTCGGGACCAAGTCGCAAGGCGGGTGTGCAGGGTGGCGACCGCATCATCAAGGTCAACGACACCCTTATCGCAGGACAGAAGATGTCGCAGACCTCCGTAATGAAGCGTTTGCGTGGCCCTCGTGGCACACAGGTCAAGCTCTCAATCGAGCGCAAGGATATAGAGGGGTTGGTGGATATCGTGGTTACACGTGACGCCATCCCCCTACATAGCGTCGAGGCATCGTTGATGCTGACCGACGAGATTGGCTTTATCAAGTTGTCACAATTTGCAGTTTCGTCACACACCGAGGTAACCAATGCAATAGAGTCGTTGCGCAAACAGGGTATGCGTTCGCTTATCTTCGACCTGCGTGGCAACCACGGCGGTTTCCTCGACCAGGCGATTCTTATCTCGAACGAATTTCTCCCTGCGGGCAAGCTTATAGTCTACACCAAAGACCGCAGTGGCAAGCAGATAAACCAATATAGCGATGGACGAGGCCGCTCGATAGGTCTCGAGGTGGCTGTTCTTCTCGACGAGGAGAGCGCATCTTCGAGCGAGATTTTGGCGGGAGCATTGCAGGATAACGACTGCGGCACAATCATCGGTCGTCGTTCGTTTGGCAAGGGTTTAGTGCAGCAGCAGATACCATTCAACGACGGCTCGGCACTACGTCTTACCATCGCTCGCTACTACACACCTACGGGACGCTCTATCCAAAAGCCATACACCGCAGGCAAAGGCGAGGACTACGAGAAGGATCTTATCGAGCGCTACAACCGCAACGAGTTCTTCTCGGCTGACAGCATCCATTTTGCCGACTCGTTGCGATTTACAACACCAAAGGGCAAGGTCGTATATGGCGGTGGCGGTATTATGCCAGATATCTTCGTGCCTGCCGACACTACACGTATAAACAAGTATTTTGCCGAGGTCAGCGGTCGCAACATTCTCTATCGCTACACTATCGAGTACTCCGACCGTCATCGCAAGGCGTTGGAGAGTGCCAAGAGTCTCGCCGAGTTGAAAGCTCTGCTCGATGGCGACGCAACGCTCTTCTCGGGCTTTGTGCGCTATGCCGAGCAACAGGGCGTCAAGCCTAACTGGAAGGAGATTAACAGCCTGCGAGACATTATGGAGGCGCAACTCCGTGCCTACATATCACGCAACTCCGACCTCGAAGAGAAGGCCTTCTACTACTTCATCTACCCTATCGACAAGACGGTTCTTCGAGCGATTGAAGAGCTTAAAAAATAGACGAAAGACGAGAGTTTTTTGCTTTTAGCCAATGGCCATTAGCCATTGGCTATTTTTTTTGGAATTATATTAAGGGTGTTAAGGAAATTAGGGAG
>JAFYQY010000189.1 GCA_017559685.1 Alistipes sp. | reverse complement strand
GTTCCTAACAATATTTCGTTCTTCGATTCGTTACGAAATAAGATGATGTGGGGAGTGGACATCAGGTAAATGCAAAATTAAAAAATGCAAAAAGCAAAATTGAAGAATTGAAGATTCGGAGCAGAAAACGCAAAAAAGAATTTTTAATTCTTCATTTTTAATTTTTAATTCGTATATTTGCGCTTTATAATGGATAAAGTGGAGAAGATACCGACACACATCGCCATCATTATGGATGGTAACGGTCGCTGGGCAAAGGCTCAGGGCAAGGAGCGTTACGAGGGACACATCGAAGGTGTCGCCTCGGTTAAGTCGTGTATCAAATCGGCTCGCAAGTATGGCGTGCGCTATCTCACACTCTACGCCTTCTCAACCGAGAATTGGGGCAGACCACAAGCCGAGGTCGAGGCGTTGATGCAGCTCTTCTGCAAGAGTGTAGAAAAGGAGACCCCCGAGCTGGTAGAGCAGGGTGTACAGGTGCGCTTCATCGGCCGTCGTGACCGCTTCTCGGAGGAGGTGCGCAACCACCTGCTCCAAATCGAGGAGAGCACCGCTGCGGGCGACAAGCTCACCCTCGTGTTGGCATTCGACTACTCGTCACGTGATGAGTTGGTGCGAGCAGCACGCAAGGTGGCAAAGAAGATTCAAAACGGAGAGCTTCAAGTCGAGAATATCGACGACAGCACCATTTCGGCACACCTCGACACAGCCGATATGCCCGACCCCGACCTCATTATCCGCACCAGCGGAGAGTGTCGTTTGAGCAACTTTATGTTGTGGCAGGCATCCTATGCCGAGATGTACTTCCCGCAGACTATGTGGCCCGACTTCCGTGAGGAGGCCTTCGTCAAGGCGTTGGAGGTATATGCTGAGCGAGAGCGCCGATACGGCAAATTATAAAGAGAACAAGAGAAAAGAGCAATGATATTTCGCATCAAAATATTCTGCATATTAGCATTGGTTTTTGCAACTGTGAGCGCAGTTGCTCAACCTCGTGGTGGTATGAATGGTACACCACCACCGCCACCAGGAGGCAAATTCGAAAAACCGACGCATAAGTCTGTTTCGGACGACAAAAAGCCTATTATCGACACCACAATCGTAGAGGACAACTTCGTAATGCCGAAGGATGCCCCCTACTTCGATAGTTCTGACAATAGAATCTACCACCTTCGACGAGTAAACATACACGGTGCAAAGCACATCAACCACGATGTTATCCGTTCGTCGTCGGGTTTGGTACCGGGCGACTCAATATTCCTCTCGGGCTCGTTCATTCAGAATGCAATGATGCGCCTCTGGTCGCAGCGCTACTTCGAGGATATCCAGATTGGTGCCACAATCGAGGGTGACAGCGTCGATTTGGAGGTTGTGCTCCGTGAGCGTCCTCGTGTAATGAATTGGGCTATTACGGGCGTACCAAAGGGTAAGGCAAAGGAGATTATCGACGAGACTTTGAAGCTCAAGCGTGGTCACGAGCTCTCGGATCATATCGTAGATAGAAATATCAAACTCCTCAAGGAGCACTTTGGCGAGAAGGGATTTCTCGACTGCGATATCAAGGTCAACATCGAGCCTGACAGCGTAATCAAGCAGGCGGTAAACGTAACCTTCGATGTGAACAAGAACAAGCGCATCCGCATCGGAGATATCACATTCGAGGGTAACGACAATTTCGACAACAAGCGTCTTGCTCGCACCTTCAAGAAGACTCACAAGGTTAGCGCATACTTCTGGCAGAAGACCAAGTTCAATGAGAAGGAGTACGAGGAGGACAAGGAGTTGATGCTCGACTTCTACAACTCGAAGGGTTATCGTAACGCCAACATCCTCTCGGATTCGATCTATCGCTTCACGACGAAGAAGGGTAAGGAGCGTATCGGCATCAACATCAAGCTCGCCGAGGGTAACAAGTACTTTATCCGCAATGTAAATTGGGTGGGTAATGCGAAGTACGACACCGAGACTTTGCAACGCATTCTCTCGGTAAACAAGGGCGACGTATACGACAAGAAGTCTATCCACAAGCGACTCGGTATCGGCAAGGAGATGAACCCTGACGAGATGTCCGTATCGACACTCTATCAGAATGACGGATATTTGATGTCGCAGGTTGAGCCTGACGAGATTATCATCGGCAAGGACTCGCTCGATCTCGAGATTAAGATTTTCGAGGGTAAGCAGTTTACCATCAATAACGTAGGTATTACGGGTAACAACCGTGTAAATGACGAGGTTATTCGCCGTGAGCTCTACACCCGCCCTGGCGAGTTGTACAACCGTGCACTCATTATGCAGACAATGCGTACATTGGCGGGTATGCAGCACTTCAACGAGGAGACCTTGCAGCCCGACATTAAGCCTGTATCGAACGACCTGGTCGATATAAATTGGCCACTCGAGGAGAAGGCTTCCGACCAATTCAACGTCGCTGCGGGTTGGGGCTCGGGCACATTCGTAGGCTCGGTAGGTATCACCTTGAACAACCTCTCGATTCGCAACCTCTTTAAGAAGGGTGCGTGGAAGCCATATCCAATGGGACAGAATCAGCGTCTCTCAATCTCGGGACAGACCAACGGTACCTACTATAAGGCGCTCGCCCTCTCGTTCCAAGACCCTTGGCTCGGAGGTCGCAAGCCAAACTCATTCACTATCTCGGGACACCTCTCGGAGCAGAACAACGCCTACTACATCTGGCAGTCGGCAACTTCGTACTTCCGCTCGTATGGTCTCTCGGTTGGTTTGGGTAAGCGCTTGTCGTGGCCAGACCCATACTTTACATTCTATGGCGAGTTGGCATACCAGCGATACGGTTTGAAGAACTACAACTCGTTCGTGATGTCGAACGGAAATGCAAATATGCTCTCGTTGCGATTGGTGTTGGCACGTAACTCGACCGACCAGCCAATCTACCCACGCCGAGGCTCGGATATCTCGCTCTCGTTGCAGATTACACCTCCATTCTCGGCTATGGATGGCAAGGACTACTCCGATCCGAATATGAGCGAGCAGGAGCGTTACCGCTGGAGCGAGTTCCACAAGTGGCAGTTCAAGGCACAGTGGTTCCAGGCGTTGACACCTGACAGCAAGCTCGTCTTGATGGCTAAGGCCGAGATGGGTTACCTCGGACACTACAACAAGGATAAGGTTTCACCATTCGAGCGCTTCCAGGTCGGAGGTGACGGTATGTCGGGCTACACAATGTACGGTGTGGATATCATCTCGTTGCGTGGTTACGAGGATGGAGCGTTGGACCCTGCAGGTAGCAACTACTCTGTAGGTTACAACAAGTACACCGTCGAGTTGCGCTACCCTATCATCTTGAAACCTTCGTCGCAGATCTATGCACTCGGTTTCCTCGAGGCAGGTAACGGCTTCAACTCGTGGAAGGAGTTCGCACCGTGGAAGGTTAAGCGTTCGGCGGGTGTGGGTGTACGTCTCTATCTCCCTATCGTAGGTATGCTCGGTATCGATTGGGGTTGGGGCTTCGATCCACCAGCAGGCTCGACCAAGCGTAGCGGTAGCCAGTTCCACTTCGTTATCGGCCAGAACTTCTAACGGGGAGATTGGCAATATATTTGAGGATAAATTCGTTTGATATAAAACAGAGAAGTTATGAAACGAGTAATCTTAGTAGCAATCTTTGCGTTGGCGAGCATCTGTTTCGCCTCGGCACAGAAGTATTGTGTAATCGACAGCGAGAAGGTGTTCAAGTCGCTCAAGGAGTATAACCAGGCAATGACTCAGCTCGACGAGTTGGGCAAGGCCTATCAGAACGAGGTAGACAGCAAATACAGGAGCATAGAGACTCTCTACAACAGCTATATGCAGCAGCGTGACGGTCTCTCGGCGACTACTCGCACAACTATCGAGCAGCAGATTTTGCAAAAGGAGCAGGAGGCACAGAACTACCAGCAGGAGGTGCTTGGCGAGAATGGTGCACTGATGAAGAAGCGCCTCGAGCTTATCAAGCCTATCCAGGAGAGGGTGTTTGCAGCTATTGAGGCATACGCTAAGACTAATGGTTTCGAGTTGGTTTTGGACAAGGCGTCGAACGCCTCGATTCTCTACTCGGGCTCGGCCGTAGACCATACAGAGGAGATTATTAAAACGCTTAAATAATATCAAAGACTATGAAAAAACTTTTAGGATTAACCCTTTTGGCAGTTGCGATGTTCGGCATCGGCACTGCATCGGCACAGAAGATGGCACGCATTAACTTGCAGGAGGTAGTTGTTGCAATGCCAGAGTTTGAAGAGGCACAGAAGAATCTCGAGCTTTTCGGTAGAGATTTGCAGGAGCAGATGGAGCAGATTCAGGTTGAGTTCAACAACAAGATGGCTGACTACGAGAAGAAT
Source organism: Alistipes sp. (assembly GCA_017559685.1). Next base: position 5,806 of record JAFYQY010000189.1, on the reverse strand, counting down.
CAGGCTACTATGGCTGCATCGATCAAGCAGATGAAGCAGCAGGAGTTGCAGCAGTTGCAGCAGCGTTATGCTGAGTTCCAGCAGATTGCCCAGCAGGACTTCCAGAAGAAGGAGGCTGAGTTGTTGGAGCCTGTACAGAAGAAGGCTCAGGATGCTATCAACAAGATCGCAAAGGCTAACGGCTACGTTGCAGTATTCAACACCGCTATTCCAAGCCTCGTTTACTTCGACGAGTCACAGCTCGTTGATATCGCTCCAATCGTAAAGAAGGAGTTGGGTATCGTAGACAAGCCAGCTGCCGCACCAGCAAAATAGGCTGATACCTTATTTATATAATAAAGGCGAACTCGAATGCAGTTCGCCTTTTGTTTTTCTACTCCTTATCGTTCTTATGCTTATTATACTCCTCGACAAAACTTTTTCCGAGATTAACTGCCGAGTTTTCCACCTTTTTATAGGTCTTAACCGCACCATTCTCGATTGCTTTGTAGGCTCCGACAACACCTTCTTCAATCATCTTATAGCTACCAACCGTACGCTTTTCGATTGTTGCGTAAGTCTTCACCAACCCTTTAATCACTTTGTTTCCACTCTTGTTTGCCATACTACATATTGTTTAGATTTATCCACACTGCAAAATTAGAGTCTTTTTCAGCCTAAATAAAGGGATAATCTTCTCATTGATTGGAATAAAAGGCACACACATATTGCAAAATAGCTCCTCTACGACTACTTTTGTATACAAAAAGGTGTTTTACCCCAACAAATGCGAAGATTATGACAACCACCATTGCCGACACATTGAAACGATATATCATCAACGGCTACTCGGCTTCGATATTTACATTAGGTGACGATTTCGTAATGGTAGAGAATCCCACATTCTCTATTCTTCCCAACCACCCATACCGTAGCCCATTGATAGTTGCATTATACTGCACATCTGGCAATGCTAAGGGGCGAATCAACGCCAAAAGCTACCAACTACAACAGGGTGGTTTTATGATTGTACTGCCAGGACAATTCACCGAAATGATAAATCTGAGTGATGATTTTTCCGCCACCTATATTATTATGTCCAACTCTTTTGCAGAGAGTCTCGGCATCGGCAACACCTTCTCTTTGAGTAACACAGTAGCCTCCTCGCCCTATATTTTGCTCGAAGATAGAGCAATAGAGGCTCTCGAAGGCTATCTTTCGATGTGTAAGAATACAATATTGGAAGAGCACAACCCTAATCGTTTAGAGATTATTCGTCTGCTGACACGAGCATTCTTCCTCGGGCTTGGATATTTCATTCACAAGGTTGAGCAGAGTAGCAATAGGCGTTGTGACGAAATCACAAGAACATTTATCTCTCTTGTCGAGCAACACTATATCGAGCATCGCGAGCTTTCGTTCTATGCCGAGAAACTCAATCTAACGGGCAAACACCTCTCTCGTGCAGTCAAGAAAGCAAGTGGAAAGAGTGCAACGGAGTGGATCGAAAAGTATGTAATACTCGATGCCATAACGCAACTTCTATACTCAACTTCAACCATCAAGGAGATTGCCTATAGACTCAACTTCCCGTCGCAATCCTGTTTTGGAAAATTCTTTTATCGTATTATGGGTGTTTCACCCCTATCCTACCGCAACAACCATAAATAAAATACGACAATATGATAGCCATATTGTCGTATTAACTCTTTGCAGCAATTCCACCAACTACTTGCGATAGTTTATCGGTAACGACTCGAGCCACTCGATAGTCTCGTAGGTCAATGTATCGGTGCGGTCACTCCACTCTCGGCGACGACTATAGTCGTTCTTGCGTTGCTGGAGAAGCGCATTGATTGGGAACAATGGCTTACGCAACGAGCGTTTCTCGTCACGCTGTGACGGACGAATCGTGCGGTTGAATACGCTATCCTGCGTTGGACGGCGATTAGCCTCCCACTTGAAGCCCTCCAACTTGGTTGGCTGGGTTGCCGGAATCTTATCCATAGGATAGAACGTATAGACTGGGTTACCTCGGTAGGTAATGCTTACCACCTGCTGTTTCTCGATGTAGGATGTCATATCGCCCGCCTCGATATAGGTCATAAGGGTTATCACAGGCGAATTATCCTCCTGCATATAGTAGATAGTCTGCACATTACCATTCACATCGTTGCGATAGACCTCGTTATTGCGGAACAACGACACCATCTCCTTACCTGCCACCTGGTTGTAGTGGGCAGTATCAATCTCGGCAACCATCATCGGTTTGCCGTCGAATTGAGCCTTTACAAGTTCGCCATTGCTGGTGTGGATGTGCATCTTCTCCGAAGAGATTTGGTTGCTTCCGTTCCACATCACTGGCGACTTATACATATTGATTACAGAGTCGATAGTGGTCATCGTAAGCGAGTCGCACACCGTCTGCGCATCGCTACGGAACATCTTCACACGGCTATAAGCTCTAATTTCACGGTAGAGCGAGTCGATATTCATCGAGTCGGCCTTTGCCACCGCCGTAGGTGACGGAAGCGGTTTCGGGAAGAGGATGTCGATCAACGAGTCGAGCATTCTGTTCGTTGCGGGCTCGAGAGGTCCGAAATCAGCCAAAAGTATCGAGTCGACCTTCGCCAAAGTTGCCGAGTCGGCCATCTGGATATAGATACCTCGCTTCTCCATTCGCAACAGCTTGCGACGCAACTGCTCGTCGGCACGCTCCTGCGCCTTAGCCATATAAATCGAATCACGAACAGCCCACTTGCGATACTGCTCGGCACGCTTTGCCTGACGAGCCAAACCGATTCGGTCGAGCTTAGCATTGAGCGAGTCCTGCTTGATGCGATTTGCCTCAGCCTTCTCGGCATCGGCTATCGACTTGAAGTATGCCTTGACCTGCTTAACGGTCATCGTATCGAACTTAGGCAACGAGTCTACCTTGATGCTATCAGCCTTCAACGTATCGACCTTTAATGTATCAACCTTCAACGAGTCAATCTTCAACGTATCGAGCTTCAGCGAGTCGATTTTCAGAGTATCAATTTTGAGACTATCGAGCTTGATAGAGTCCAACTTAACAGAGCCATTCTTCAGCGAATCAGGCACCATCTTGAGGCTATCCTTAATTCTCTTTGCACGCTCCTTCTCGATGCGCTTGCGCTCAACCTCTCGTGCTCGAGCCTCGCCCAGCACCTTCATATAGAGAGCATTGCGCTCAGCGAGCACCACCTTACGCTCGGCCAACTTCTCCTTCTCGGTCTTCTTCATAGCCGCCTTAACCGCCTTATTGGTCTCGGCTGTCTCCACCTTGAGGAGTTTTGCACGCAACTTCTGAGCACGAGCCGTGGTGTCGCTTGCCAACGAGTCGATCATCGCTCGGCGCAACTCCGCTCTCGACTTTTTAACCTCCTTTGGAGCCTCCGTCTCAACCTTTACGGTGTCGGCAACAGTGGCAGTTACAACCTTTGCGGTATCGGCAACGATAACCGAATCCTTCTTCGGCGCCGCTACCTTATTGCGACGAGGTCGCTCTTGGTGCGGAGGCATATTTCCACCCTCGCTCTCGGTTGGTGCATCCTTCGACTGCTCTTTTCTACGAGCCACCTCCTTCTGCTTGCGAGCCATCTCATCACGGCTACTCTGTGCCTTCTCGGCCGCTGCTGCCTTAGTTGCCGCTTTGGCCTTCTTCACAGAGTCGGCAGCTGCCATCTTGGCAACCTGTGCCAACGAGTCACGACGAGCCTGCTCAATCTTCTCACGGATAGGATAGCGAGTATATACAAACATCGAGTCCGAGCTCATAAACACGGTGTCGCTCTGAGATGTGTCGTAGCTGATAAGCGAAGGATTCTTCGTTACGAAGACATTGCCCGGTTCCTTCCAATACTCGCCCCAATCGCCAAAGATAAGCATCTTCTGCGAGCGGTCATCAATCTGAATATTGCGCTTGAGCTGTACGTAGTTGCTATCACGATAGTAGTCGAGCGAGTCGCACAAGAGCTCCTGATCCTCGGTGAGGATATAGCTCTTTCGCATCAGTTTGTAGAGCTGTTGCTTCTTGTCGAATGAGCCCTTATCGGCGTAGAGATAGTCTTCCTCCTTGCCGTCGGTATTCTTGTTCCAGATGTTGGTGCGAGTGAAAAACTGCGCATAGTCGGTCTCGGTATTGTAGACCACCGAGTCGCTAATCATATCGTACTCCTTATTGCGCATCTGCACCCTATCCACACAGATAACCTCGTGGCTATCCGAGTAGACGTAGCCTCGATCCGACTCGAGCAGGTTGTCGCCACTAATCATCACGCCACCACCCGTATAGCTACCGATATTACTCTTGGTATTGAACTTAAAGTTATAGGTAAAGAGCGTGGCGTTACCATCCACCACCTTCACAATCTTCGAGTAGACTTGTGCCTCGTTCGTGTCACCATTGTAGTCGGCACGGTCGCCGTAGATATAGGTCGAGCCACGATTTATCAACACATTGCCAAAGCACTCGATGTGGCGCTCGGAGTAGCGCACAGCACTATCCGCCGTGATGACTGTTCCGTTGTGATAAGCCGCAAAATTGCCCACTACGACCATAATCTTGCGCCCCTCGTGCACCATCTGCCAACCCTCGTTCGACTTCATATAGACGTAGTCTCGCTCGCCATCCTTAGGCGACGACTTCGTCTCGTCAGGGCGCAATGAGACAGCGTTGCCACTCGCAAATACGAAACTTACGAATGTCAAGAGTATGACCGATATGGCAAGAATCTTTCTCTTCACGACTACTTGCTATGCTTTACCCAATTCTTGTTCGAGAAATCGCCACCACGGAACTCGGGTGCGATATAGATATACATCGAGGCAATCTTCTTGTTGAGCCACGCCTCGAACTCCTGCTCCTGCTTGCGAGAGAGAGCAATCTGCTCCAATCGGATATAGTCCTCGTCGAGCGAAGCTCGGTGGGCAGGGATAACCTTCAACAGTTTGACCACCTTGACCAACTCGTTACCCATCATATCGCTCGAGCGGAAAGGTGCCGACACCTCGCCCTCACGCAAACGACGTATTGCGTTGTAGTCGTCGATGCTCTTGCCACCCATCGCACCGAAATCCTCCTTCAAGAACTTTGTAGCGGTGAGTTTCGCATCGTATGCCGAGTAGCGTTCCAAGAGGTCGTGGTTGGTTACCACACCGCCATTCTGCTTCGAGTGCTTGTCGTCAGAGTGCTTGCGTGCAGCCTCCTCGAACGACAACGAGTCCTTCTTTATGAGGTTTACAAGGCTATCCAAGTCTCGCATTGGCGCCAAAACATCCTCGACCATATGGGTTGGACGGAGAAGGATGTGGCGACAGTGGTAGAGCTGACCCTTCTTATCGATAAGCTGTATCAAGTGGAAACCAAACTCGGTCTCTACAACCTCCGACACCTGACCAGGCTTCAACTCCGCCAACGCATCGGCAAACGGCTTTACGAAACCTGCCAATGGCGCAGGCTCGAGCTCGCCACCCTGAATAGCCGAGCCATCCAACGAGTACATACGAGCCAATGTCGCAAAGCGGGTCTTGCCCGTAACAATACGCTCACGCATCTCAATCAAGCGCTCACGAGTACGCAACTTCGCCTCCTTCATATTTCTCGGGAACATCGTAATCTGTGCGTACATATACTGCTCGGCGATAATCGGAAGGCTATCCTTGGGGGTCGAGTGGTAGAAACGCTCCACCTCACCCGGAACAATCTTGGTCTTGCCCACTACGGTCTGCTGCATCATCTGCGCATAGCTCTGCTCCTCGAGCTGACGACGATAGAGGTCACGGATGTGGTAGATTGCCATATGCG
>JAFYQY010000188.1 GCA_017559685.1 Alistipes sp. | reverse complement strand
TTCTTGGCTGTATCAATAACGGGGGTTCTATTGTTGGCGTTTGTAGAAGGTCAAGGCTCTTCTATGGGAATGGCTCATTATGTAATAGGCTTGTTATTCGGTGCTATTGGATTAGTTCATTTCATCAAGAGATGGAGAGTATTCAAGAAGGGTGTCGCTAAATAACCCTTTGAGTTATATTGAACAGCAATGTATTCTAATAATTATTAAATTTGGCTGCTGCTATTTAATTTATTCTCTAAAACCTTTGGTTTTAATGCCTATCTCTCATTCTTTCTTGCTCGGTCTGCTCAAACCTTCAGCGACTGGTCGAATCGGTTGTGTGTGGGGTGATTAGAGTTGTTAGGGGCGTTAGAGCCGTTAGGGGTATTAGGGGCGTTAGGGACGTTAGGGACGTTAGAGCCGTTAGGGGTATTAGGGGCGTTAAACTCTCTAAATTCCTTAAATTCCTTAATATCCCTAAATTCACTACTCACAACTCTCTTAAAAAAAGTTTTCCGTCTCCCGCTTTCTGTTTTACGTTTTTTTTGCTATTTTTGTAAACTGCAAGTTGGGCTTTATGAAAAATGGTAAAAATAGGAACGGGAATTTTGCGACAAGGATGGTGCGCATCCTTGCAAAGATCGTCGTCTCGATAGTGCTTCTTGTGGTGGCAGTCGTGGTTGCTACGAGTGTTTCTCCAATCTACGATTTTGCTGATGTAGAGCCTTTTACGGGCTCCGATATCTACAATCCTTATAAAGATTTCGACGCTGTAAATGGTTGGAAAAGAGCCAACTTCCACACCCACACCCGTGTCGAGGGCGTAATGAACGAGTGCGACTATTGGCCTGCCGATGTGTTAGCTGCATATGAGAATTTGGGCTACGATATCGTCGCATTCTCGAACCACAACGAGCAGACTGCACACCCAAAGGGCGAACTTTTTCAGTCGAATGCCTACGAGCACGGATATAATCTTTTCAAGTATCACAAACTTGCCTACGGGGCGAAGGAAGTGTGGCATTTTGACAAACTATTACCGATTTTTGCATCGCAGAAACAGTTCCAGCTTTCGCAACTTTTGGGCGATGCCGACATCGTGCAACTCAATCATTCGTTGCGTACGCCGACTCTCTCGAAAAGTCAATTAGAACGTCTCTCGGGTTATAAACTCATCGAACTGGATAGTGGCAAATCGACCGAAAACGACTATTGGGATGCGGCATTGAGCGCAGGGCACTACAGTTTTGGCTTGGCGAACGACGACCTCCACTATCCCGACAGAACGGATAAGATTGCTCGACGTTGCAACTTCCTCTCGGCACCGACCGCCGAGTATAAGGACGTGTTGGCAACTCTCAACTCGGGATGCTTCTACTCGATGCGAATTCCCGACTATGGTCACGGTGATTGGGTTGTTAAGATTGAGCTGAATAGATCACTCCCGTATATCGAGGATATATCGCTGACAGACAATGTGATAAACGTGAAATTTTCTGACGTTGCAACCCTCATTAAGGTGGTAGGTCAGAATAGTACAGTTCTTGCAACTGCCGAGAATTGCGATAGGGTAGAGTATGCGATGCAGGACTCCGACTCCTACGCAAGAGTTACGGCATATTTCCCCGAGGGCGAGGTTATCTACACCAACCCGTTTGCGAGGTATGATGCTTCGTGTCAGGCGAGTCCATTTGACGATGAATTGCCGTCAATAAATCTGTTTTTGACAATACTTTTCAATCTGCTGCTCCTTGCAATATGCGTGGCAGACGGTTATATACTATATAAAGTTATAAAGCGATGACGAAAGAGAATATCAAGAGAATGAAGGATAAGTGCGTAGCATTTCTCAACTGTAAGAGGGGTGCAACCTACGTCTGTATCTGGTTGAGCCTATACACCGTGTTGGCCTTCCACTATCCGTTTTTTAGCTATATCACCGAGAATGCAGGCGAAGGTTTTAGTGGTTTTTGGATTCCTTGTAGTGTGGCAATACTTATGTTTGCGCTCAATTACTTGGTATACTATCTATTGCTCTACCTGTTCAGGGTGGTGGGTAAATATATCATCGCCTTGACCTTAGTCGGCAATGCTGTATGCCTCTACTTTGTCAATACCTACAATGTGCTTATTGACAGAAGTATGATGGGTAACGTCTTCAATACCCAGCTCTCCGAGTCGTCGAGTTTCCTCTCGTGGACAATGTTGCTCTATGCACTCTTGCTCGGCATTGTTCCAAGCGTTTTACTCATTCGCAAGAGCATAAATTATGGCTCGTTTTGGCGTTTCTTGCTCAATATCCTTGCCGCTCTTGTACTGTCGTTGGGTATGGTGGGCAGCAACTACAAAAATGTATTTTGGATCGACCGCCACGCCTCGGTTATGGGTAGCAAGATTATGCCGTGGTCATATATCGTGAACTCGATTCGTCACTATAATCATTGGAAAAAGTCTAATCAAAAGGAGACTCTTCTCCCTGATGTGGAGGAAGTTACCGAAGGTAAAGATGTATGCGTGCTGATTATCGGTGAGTCGGCTCGAAGCCAAAATTTCTCGCTCTACGGCTACAGCCGAGAGACAAACCCTTTGATGATGGCCGATGGGGTGACAGCCCTCAAGGCTAAGGCTTCGCACACGAATACTATTGACGCAGTAAAGGCTATTTTGCAACACAAGCCAAGTGGCGAGTTGTTTGAGATTCTTCCGAACTATCTCTCGAGAAATGGGGTGGATGTTATTTGGCGTCGTAGCAATTGGGGAACGCCTCCTCTCCATATCGAGAAAAATTACAATAAGAGCGACTTGAAGGCGCTCTATCCCGAGGCGGATGTCAACTACGACGGCATCCTCTTTCACGGCTTGAAAGAGCAGATCCAATCGAGCGATAAGGATAAAATTTTTATTGGCATTCACACCTATACCAGCCACGGCCCCGAGTACTACAAAAGCACTCCCGAGGAGTTAAAGGTGTTTATGCCCGAGAGCCGAAGTGTCGAGATGTCGAATGCCAAATACGAGGAGTTGATAAATGCCTACGACAACACCATCGTCTACACCGACTATCTCGTTCATTCGGTTATCGAGACTTTGAAGCAGTTCAAGGATAGACGTGCGTGCGTGATTTTCATCTCCGACCACGGCGAGTCGCTTGGCGAGGGTGGTCTCTATATGCACGGTGTGCCTATGAGTATGGCTCCTGCCGAGCAGTTGGACATTCCGTTTATCGTATGGACATCCGACAACTCGAAGATTAAAGATATCGACTTGGCGGGACACCACAATATCTATCACAGTGTGTTGAAGTTCCTCGGATTGAAAACCGCTTTCTACGACGAGACAAAGAGTATTTTTGAGTAATGCTGTTCATAATCAACCCCATATCAGGCAAGGGCAAGAAGCTCAAGCTTGCCGAGAAGTTGCTCGCAAAGGGCTACAAGGTGCTCTTTACGGAGTATGCTGGCCACGCCGAGAAACTTGCTCGTGAGGCTACCGACGATGTCGTGGTGGCTGTCGGTGGCGACGGAACGGTCAATGAGGTGGCTCGAGGTCTGGTCGGTAGCGATAAGGCTCTTGGCATTATACCGTGCGGTAGTGGCGACGGTTTGGCTCGTCACTTAGGGCTCTCGCACAATGTGGATAAGGCGCTCAAAACCATTGAACGAGGCGAGCAAAAGAGAATGGACGTTGCGGACGTTAACGGAAGAATGTTCTTCTCGGTTTGCGGCGTTGGCTTCGATGCTGTGGTGAGTGAACGATTTGCCAAGTGCGGAAAGCGAGGCCTTGCAAACTATATCAAGCAGGGACTAAAGACCTGGCGAGAGTATACGCCCGAGCGATATACTATCGAGATTGATGGCGTAAGTCACGAAACAGATGCCTTATTCATTACGGTGGGTAACTCCAATCAATGGGGCAATGGTGCGAAGATTACTCCTCTTGCCGACTGTTGCGACGGAGTGCTCGATATCACTGTCGTAGAGCAATTTGGTGCGATTGCATTGCCCGTAATAGCTTGTAAACTTATGGCGGGTACCCTCGATAGAAGTAGGCGAGTACACTGCTATAAGGGCAAGAAAATTCGTATTGCCCGCAGTACCGAAGGCCCCGCACACGCCGATGGTGATTGGTTTATTGCACCCGAAGAGTTGGATATCACGATACACCCTGCGGTTTTGAAAGTTATAGTTTAATGCTATGAAACACTCGCTTTTTGTTACAATTGCACTTTCGATGCTCCTTTTTGTATCCTGCTCCGACTCTGCGTCGAATGGGGTGGCAGTACCTACACGCCAAGGTTGGCACACAGACTTGCCCGAACTGAATGGCGATGTTGAGAGTGTTGTCCACGTCCAGTATGCCACCAGCTTGAAGGGTGGTAAGTTAGAGAAGCGCTGTGTCAGCAGAGAGGTATATCGATTTAATCAGCGTGGTGATGTTGTCGAAAAGTTGGACTATCTCGGCGATGATAGTAAGTTGTGGTCAAGGTGCGTCTACACCTACGATGAGGAGCATCGTATGACCGAGGAGGCGTGGTTCAGGGGTAATGGCTTGCTCGATTGGAACACACGCTACAGATACGACGAGCGAGGTGTGCTTGTCGAGGAGATTCGCTATAATAGTGCCGGCGTAATGACGGGCAGAGCGCTCTTTGCCTACGATGATGCGGATAGGAAGTTTGAGGAGGCGGTATACGATGAAAATAATGAGTTGCAGTCGCTGATATTGAGCACTTACGACGATAAGGGTAACCTTGTTGTGGATGCTGGCTACTATGTCGATGGCACAATCGATTATATGTGGAAATATAGCTACGATGCCGAGGGTAGAGAGGTTGAGTTCGTAGAGTGCGATGTCGAGGGAGAACCATTTAGAGTGACGACTGTTGAATATAGTGCAGAAGGTCGAATTTTCACTATCGCTATGTCCGATGGAGTCACTTCCAAAACCAAGGTGGTGTACGAATATGATGCAAAGGGTAATGTCGTAAGAACAACCCAAACATCCATTGTTCCACAACCTTCGACATCTTGCGACTCCTTCATCACCGAGTTCGATATCACCTACCGATAAAACTACTCTTGAGAGTAGTTAAGAACGGAAAACTTTTCTTTAAGAGAGTAGTGAATTTAGTGAATTTAGTGAATTTAGGGAGTTTAAGGAGTTTAAGGAGTTTAACGCCCCTAATGCCCCTAACGGCTCTAACGCCCCTAACGTCCCTAATCACCAAGCTTCCATCCCCCCCCCACACCGCCACCGACTGAACGAATCCACCTCCTGACGTAAAGAAAGCGATGAGCAAAACTTTTGTAATGAGGGATTGGCTACTCCGCAGACCGAAGTCTGCTCCGCTTAACGCCTTTCCCTTCGCTCGCCGCGGGGCTCCTTGCACAGAGCAGTAGGGGGATTCGAACGGCGAAGCCGTCACCGACGAGGCTGCGTAGTCGCCATTGGCGGCTCGCTATTAGCCGAGGAGGTAACCCCTGATTAAAGTTCGCAATCCTCTTTTCTGTTTTTATTGATACAGCAACACTTTGTGTTGTTTGTATTTGATGATCACTCTTGTAAATTCATTTACAAAGGTGTGCCATCAAATACAAAAAAGCCTGCAAATTTGCAGGCTGTATCAATAAAAACAAAAAGAGCAGTATCTCTACTGCTCTGAGCGGAAAGAGGGGGATTCGAACCCCCGAAACCCTTTTGGGGTTTACTCGCTTTCCAGGCGGGCCAGTTCAACCACTCCTGCATCTTTCCTTTTCGGGAGGACAAAGATAGTGTTTTTTGCCAAATTCCGCAATAAATTGTAGTGCAGTCTCAAAATTTTGCTAAATTTGCAAAAAGTAATCATATAAATTGAAAATATATGTCTCAACTAAAAACCGAAAATCGTGTCGTGTGGGTTGATTGGATGCGAGTAGCAGCCTGCTTTATGGTTATCCTCGTTCACTCGACCGAACCATTCTACCTCGGTGGCGAGGGCTCGCAGATTTTGACCGAGGCTGATGCTTTCTGGGCTTCGTTCTTCGACTCTATTGTGCGTGCTTGTGTGCCTCTTTTTATTGTAGCCTCGAGCTACTTGCAGTTCCCACTGCACTACTCAACGGGCAACTTCTTCCGTCGTCGTGCGGTGCGAGTATTGGTGCCGTTCCTGCTCTGGAGTGTGGTCTATGCCTTTATGTGGGGCGAGCCTGTGGAGAATTTCCAAAATCTGCTATTTAACTTCAACTACGCAGCAGGTCACCTCTGGTTTGTCTATATGCTTATAGGTGTCTACCTGCTTATGCCGTTGCTCTCGCCGTGGGCTGAGAGGGTTAGCAAGCGTGAGTTGCAGGTGTACCTCGCTATTTGGCTCTTCACAACCTTTATCCCCGTTATTAGAGATTGGTACTCGGGCGGTTACGATTCGTTGGAGGTTATCTATGGCGCTTCGGGACTCCCTCGCCAGGCTCTCACTCCGCTGTGGGGTGAGGCGAGCTGGAATACATACGGCACGTTCTACTATCTGAGTGGCTTTATCGGCTACTTGTTACTCGGCTTGTACTTCCGTCGCTTCGTGGGCGAGCTGTCGTGGAAAAAGAGTTTGGCTATTGCTGTGCCGTGCTACTTGGGCGGCTTCGCAATCGTCTTTGGCGGCTTCTTGTGGCGAGTTTTCGAGTCGTGCGGTGGCTACTTCCCTGCTCAGGGCGCAGTCAAGATGGCTGTATGGTGGGAGACTACCTGGTGCAACGACACTATCGGTGTGGTGCTTATGACTGTAGCGTGGATAGTGCTCTTTAAGAAGATTAAGGCGTCGGGTTGCTTCTATAATAAGGTGTTGTTGCCCGTGTCGAAGGCGAGCTACGGAGTATATCTTATGCACTTGCTCCTCTTGGTACCAATATGTGGTGCGGTGCGTGAGTGGCTCGGCATCGGCTTAGATGGTAAACTTGGGACTTGGACGACCCCTGTGGAGATTATCCTCTCGGCAGTTGCGGGTTTTGTCTTGACTGCTGTGGTTGCGGTTGTCTTGCAGAAGATGCCGAAAATCGGCAAATATATAGTGGGGTAGTGCTCTGCATATAAAATGAATATGGGTATCGTTTTCGATACCCATATTTGTTTGTTACAAGCCCATTTCTCGCTCTTTGCGGTCGAGTCGTTCGATATGCTTTTTTCGAATCTTTATCGACCAATCAACCGGCAACATTGCCAAGAAGAAATCACGAATAAATTGCTTGCGTCCTACTCTGCGAACATTCTTCTCTATTCCAATATGGTCAAGCCAAGAGTCTACTATCGATTTGTTCATCGCACGATGAGCAATTGCAAGTCCTCCCCAGATAATGGTAATCAACATAGTGAAAGCCCACCACATCATATAGTA
>JAFYQY010000187.1 GCA_017559685.1 Alistipes sp. | reverse complement strand
GTCGAAGCCGAAGTTACAGTACCACTCGTGTTGGTGGTTACCTTGAGAACCACTTTGTAGAAGTAGTTCGGTATCGGAATATTCTTTGTGTCGTCCGACGCTTTAATGTAGCTCACCGACTTGCTTTCGCCAACCTTCTCGAACGCCACGCCCGTAACGATATAGAGCGTTTCGCCACCCTTTGCCATCGACTGCAATGCGTTCTCGAGCGAGCTCCAAATGCCGCTGTTGAAGTTGTTCTGCACCTGCGGTACCGAGTTGGTCACGTAGAAGGTCTGCTTCTGCATCTCGCTTATTCCGTTGCGTGAAGCGTTCGGAATAAGGTGGCCTCGTGAGTAGGTGTCGCCCTCGTACGACGAGCTTGTCAAATCCACCTGATACTCTTGGTCAATCTCGGTGTTGAAGTACCACTTCGATGGTCGTGAGAGCGAGCCCATATGCTTCGACTGGAGCGGATATGCCACCCACATCGAGGTATATGTCGACTTGTCGTAGTAGGCGGTGTAGTTACGCTCACTGCCCGACTTGACCTTCAACTCTACGGCATTCGGATATAGTCCACCCTTATCCTCACCCGGCAACTCGAGCCACGCTTCGGAAGGTGTGCCACCTGTTACTCCACCATCGGTTGTACCGCCCGTGGAGCCACCATTATCCTCTCCCGGGGTAGGGTCCACGGCAGGAGGGGTTACCTCCCCTCCCGATCCGTTACCCGTAGATCACTCTGCTAATTTGTAGAGCTGAATAGCCTTCTGGCCTGTGTACGTAGAGCTCTTGTAGTAGCGGAAACGAGTTTGTCCACTTGTTGCGTTGTAACGCAAGTATGCACCTCCTGCACTAACAATGTCAATCTCGTTAGCGCTCTTGAATTTAATAGTATTGTTTAGCGCAGAAGCGCTTGTTGTAAGAGCATTCGAGTTAGACGCATTACCGATATACTTGCCACTTGCGCCCTTAATAGTATAGTTAGAGCCGCTCTTTGTAATAGTAAATGCAATAGTCTTCATTGCATCGGTTGCCTCAATCTCATTGTTGCTAATTGTAACCGTCTTGGTATTGCCTACTGCATCAAATGATGAAAGACTACCGTTGAATGCAAGCTTACCAGTCTCGTAAACGATAAGATATGTACCGCTCCAATCGCTTGGTTCCGAAGTTACCTTAACGAACTTAGCCGGACCAGTCTCGCCGCCTTCGTCGCCACCACCCTGCTCAGCAACTGCCTGCGAGAGGTTTACGGTCAACTTCTTGCTGTCCTCGGTACGAGTTACGGTGATTGTACCTGCAACAGCCTCAGCTGCAGCGTTTGCGGTTTTAGCAGTAACAGTGATAGTAACTGCCGATGTGCCACCTGCAACGGTTGTTGGGCTAATTGACCACTTAGCGCTGTCGCTAACTGCGAGAGTTGCAGCATAAGTCGAGGTTACGGTGAATGTTGCTGTGCTATTTGCATCAGCCTTCAACGAAACCGAAGTTGCAGAAACTGCAAATACATCAGCAGCCTGAGTAACAGCTACACTCTTAGTGATACCATACTTAGCAGAAGCCAAAGTAATCTCACCTGTACGAGCCTTGCCTGTATAGTTAGGCTCAATCTCGTAGGTCATAACACCATTAGCAGCCTCAACGCTGATCCACTCGGTTGCAAAGGTTGCAGTAACATCATCAGCATCCATATTCTTGATGGTGTACGAAGCCTCGCCCTCGCCACCTACAGCAGGAACCGAGATAGTCTCAGCCAAAATAGCAGGATCCTTGCTCAACTTCTTATAGATGAACACCGAACCGCACTGACCGTTGCTGTTGTATGTATCACCGTAAACCAATGTATAAGAACGCCAATCCTGGCTCTGGTACAATGTGATATAACGGCTGTTTGTTGACTCCTTCAAAGTCAACGCCTTAGCGTTGTTAGTGTTCTTTGCAATTACCCAAGTATCAGATGTAGTACCGATACGAAGACCATTGTTTGTGTTAGTTGCATAGAGGTACTTGCCCTCAGCGTTCTTGATAGTCATTGAGCTTGCGCTACCTGTGAATGTAAAGCGAGCATCCTCAGGAACGAGTGTGGTCTTGAATGCATCGGTGCTTGTCAAATCCAAACCTGGAACGCTGATTACCTTCTGCGATGGAGCTGTGCTTGTATTTGTTGTGCTTGGGATGTAAACAACATTACCAGCCTGACTCTTACCAACGATGATGTACTCGCCATCAGTGAGCTCTGCAGGATTTGTAACGAGCTGCCACTCCTCACCTGCATCAGCCGATGGGTACTCGATACCTGCCATATCTACGTTGAAGGTAACAACCTTGCCCGACTCCAACTTTGCAGTTGCAGGCATTGTAACCTCCTTCGAAAGGATACCCTTATCGGTAGTGAGAGTGAAGGTCAACTTCTTGCCCGAGAGATTAACCGGAGCAACTGCAACCCACAAATTCTCGTGCGACTCGGTTACGAGTGTGATGCTCTTCTCCAAACGGTCGTACTCAGCGAGAGCGCCTGTAGAAGGTGTGTACTGATAGCGACCTGCGAGGTTTACATCATCGGCTGCGATAGTTACCGAATTTACTACACCACCCTCAGCCACGTTCACAAACGAGAACTTGATATAAGCCGAAAGGTGCTCGAAGTTTACGCTGAATGCATCTGCGCTCTCCATAGCCTCCGACTTTGCGAAGAGAACCTGCGAAGCAGGGTCGCAAGAGGTTGCTGTAGGAGTCTGTGTGTTACGTGCAATGTAGAAACGGAGATAGTCGTCCGCCAACTTGTACGACGACCAAGCCGATGCAGGCGAAACAGCATACAAAGTGTATGTGCCATTCGATGCTGTTGGTGCAGTCTCGAACTCAAACTTAGCGCTTGCCGAAACGTTGTCATCAGAGAAAGTGATAGTCTTTACACTCTCCTCGTACTTGTCGTTAACGCCAATCCACCAAGCCTCGTTACCCTCCCACAAAGTTGGGTAGGTCTTGTCAGTAGAGTTGTAGTCGCCAAATGCGCTACGAGCAACCTCCGAAGTGGTTGCATTTACAGATACCTCAAATCCAGGAACCTTAATGGCCTCATCGCCAAATGTATCGTTCTGACACGATACGAATGCCATTGCTGCTGCAGCAAAAAGCATTGCTTTCTTCATTAAATTCTTCATAGCTGCAGTTTGTTTAAAGTGTTCCCCAATCTTCGGTCTTGGCATCTTCAATAATGCCCGAACTTAACGAAGCAGAAAAGCCCTTCTCAGCCTTAACCGAGCAGACCTCTGCTGTTGGAGCTGAATACTCCATCATAAATGTTCGCTTCATAACTTTGATTATTAAATATTTAAGTGTTAATTTGAAAAACTTAGTTTTTGCCCAAAACCAGGGTGCAAAGTTAAGAACAATAAATTGTTATACCTAATTATATTAGGAAATTTTTTCGGTTTTTAGGGAGAAATGGTGGGAATTAAGGGCGTTAGGGGCATTAAGGACGTTAAGGAAATTAGAGAATTTAAGGAGTTTAGGGAAAATCTCTAAATTCACTACTAACTACTAATTACTCTCTACTCACTAAAAGAAAAACGCTGTCCAACCTTTCGGCTGAACAGCGTAACGCCAAAAAATTGTATAATAAGAGCGATTTCAAGGCTTGCGAGGTGTTGATAGCGGAGCATACTCAAGCGTATGTGAGCATATCAACAGCCGATGCGTAACGCAGAAATCGCCTTATTAGACGATTTTTTTACTTGATGCGCTCGTAATACTCACGAGTACGAGTATCTACACGAATCTTGTCGCCTGTGTTGATGAACAAAGGTACCTTGATAGTTGCACCGGTGTTAACGGTAGCTGGCTTCAACGAGTTGGTCGAAGCGGTATCACCCTTAATACCTGGCTCGGTGTAAGTTACCTCCATATCTACGATTGGTGGCAACTCAGCTGCCAAAACGATGTCCTTATCGGTGTGGTACATAACCTCAACGATCTGACCATCAGCCATAAGATCGTAGTTGTCGATGAGCTTCTTCTCGATGTTGATCTCCTCGAAAGTCTCGGTGTGCATAAAGTGAGCACCGAGGTCATCCTCGTAAGTGAACTGGTATGGACGACGCTCAACACGTACCTGCTCGATCTTGATACCTACCGACGAGAAGGTGTTCTCGAGAACACGACCGTTCTCCAAGTTCTTGAGCTTCGAACGTACGAATGCAGGACCCTTGCCTGGCTTGCAGTGCTGGAAATCGACAACAATAAATGTCTTGCCGTCCATCTCGATGCACATACCGATTTTAATATCAGCTGCTGTAATTGTCATAGTTGTATATTTTTAATAATTAGAAATTTCCGGCGGCAAAGATACAAATAAAAACGGAAAACGAAAAACGGAAAACGGAAAACTTTTGTTTCCGCCCCTGCACGCAAAATAAATTTGCGCCTTTTAGAACAATCTTGCCGTTTTTGCTATACCTTTGCGCCGCAGTTAGGTTATTTTAATATTAAATGTATATGAAACCTCGTTTCACATTAGATTTTCGCCCTTCGTTGTTCGAGACTTTGCGTGGCTACAACGGAGAGAAACTCGCTAAGGACACTATGGCGGGTATCATCGTGGGTATCGTGGCTATTCCACTCGCTATCGCATTCGGTATCGCCTCGGGCGTAGGCCCAACCGAGGGTCTCGTAACCGCTATCATCGCTGGCTTCTTGATCTCGGCGCTCGGTGGCTCACGAGTACAGATTGGTGGCCCTACAGGTGCGTTCATCGTTATCATCTACGGCATCATCCAGCAGTTTGGCGTGGGTGGCTTGGCTATCGCAACCATTATGGCGGGTATAATGCTCGTGCTGATGGGAGTGTTTAAGCTCGGCACAATCATCAAGTTTATGCCCTACCCTATCATCGTGGGCTTCACTGCGGGTATTGCTGTAACAATCTTCTCGACACAGATTAACGACCTGTTTGGTCTCGGCATCGCAAACGTTCCTGCCGACTTTATCGAGAAGTGGGGTTGCTACTTCGAGAACATCGACAAGGTTAATTGGTGGTCGCTCGGCATCGGACTCGGCTCGATCGCTATCATCGCTGGCACGCCTCTCATCTCGAAGAAGATTCCTGGATCGTTGCTCGCAATTATCGTGATGACAGCGCTCTGCTGGGCATTGAACTACTTCAAGGTAGAGACTGGCGTCACCACTATCGGCGACCTCTACGAGCTCCCAGAGGGACTTCCATCGTTCACAATGCCTGTTCTCGCCGAGGGTCAGACCTGGTGGTCTACAATTCAGGGTCTTCTCCCTGCGGCATTCACAATCGCAATGTTGGGCGCTATCGAGTCGTTGCTCTCGGCAATGGTGGCTGACGGTGTTATCAGCTCTCGCCACAACTCGAATACCGAGCTTATTGCGCAGGGTGCAGCAAATATCGTAGTTCCTTTCTTCGGCGGTATCCCTGCTACAGGCGCTATCGCACGAACAATGGCAAACATCAACAATGGCGGTCGCACACCTGTTGCGGGTATCGTTCACACCGTGGTTTTGCTCCTCGTGTTGCTCTTCTTGGGCGGCTTGGTGAGCATCATCCCAATGCCTTGCTTGGCGGGTGTGTTGATTATGGTATCGTACAATATGAGTGGCTGGCGCACCATCCGTTCGATGTGCCGTCAGTCTCGCTCGGACATCGCAATTCTCTTTACCACAATGCTTTTGACCATCATCTTCGACCTCACAATCGCTATCGAGGTGGGCTTGGTTTTGGCTGTGGTACTCTTTGTTCGTCGTATTATGGAGACCTCGCACATCTCGGTTTTGCGCAATGAGATGGGTATGCACCACGACGGTGAGGATGGCGACGTTCAGCTCGAGATTCCTGAGAAGGTTGAGGTTTACGAGATTGAGGGTCCATTCTTCTTTGGTGTAGCAACCAAGTTCGAGGAATTGGCTTCGAAGCGTGACGCAATGCCTATCCGCATCGTTCGTATGCGCAAGGTGTCGTTCATCGACTCGACAGGTATCCACAACCTCGAGATATTCATCGAGGCTGCAATCAAGAATGGTCAGAAGGTTATTCTCTCGGGTGTAAATCAGAAGGTCTACCACGCTATTGAGCGTGCTGGTATCGTCGATATGCTTGGCAAGGAGAATGTTCTCGACCACATCGACAAGGCTCTCGAGCGTGCGAAGGAGCTCTCGGAGCAGATTAAAAATTAAAAATGCAGAATTAAAAATTAGAAAAGACCAAGATGTTGAAACACCTTGGTCTTTTTTATTTGCAGGTTTTAATCATCGCAAGGTCGTGCGGAACGGAGCCTGTACCGAGGTAGTCGGATGCGGGGAAGAGCATCGGTTTTTGGCTATTCTCAAAGCCGAGACGCTCGTACAATCGCTTCGACTCGGTGCTACTTGGGATAAGAGCCACGCTGTCGAACTTGCGACTCTGCTCAACGAGTTGCAACGCCTCGTTCAGCAACTGCGAAGCGATACCTCGACCACGATATTCGGGGAGTGTGGCCACGGCATAGATGTAGGCAACTCTCTGCTCCCACATCTGCAACGGCACAACAAAGAGCATAGACACAACTCTATCATCTTCCCTGTGTATCAGCGGGATAGCGTCGGTATGACGCACCAAGAACGAATCTATTTCAGCCACGTCGTCGCCAAAAATATCGTGCCACATCGCACGCATTTCACGCTGTTCGGGCGTGAGGTGTAGAGCCGAAATCTTATCGAGCAGAAGCGCAGGATGGTAGGACATCTTCGCAAAGCGCAACCCCTCCAAACCGAGGTCGTCCTCACGGTTTATAAACTCGAACTCCCCCTCCAGCGACTGCGCCATCAGGCGATTTATCATCGTAGCAGCACCCTCAACCGAACTGTCATACTTCTCGATATGGGTGCAGAAGGTTCTGTTCGTGATAGGCGTGCCATACGAAAATGCCACCGCACGCTCCTCGGCATAGAGCACTAAACCTCGCAAGCCGAGAACCTCGAAATTGTCGAAGGCACGACGAATGGCCTGCTGTTCGGCAAGCTCGGTTTCGCCCACCTCACGAGCAGCCAACCACTTATCGTTCAGCGAAAAACAATCGTTGATATTTTCACGAGAAAGTGGCTCGGTGTGCCACTTATGTTGCGCCACAAAGCGATTCAGGTGGTTGCGTTTCGGCTGATATTTTCGCCCCTGCAACTGCGCCAAATCGTCGGTGCGATAGATATAGTCGCAGAGCGCTCTCGGAGCATCAAAAGCGAACTCCGAAGGGTAATTCTCCTCCAAAAATCTGCGCCACTCGGCCGATAAACCATACAATCGCAACGGTGTGCGTTGCTCGAAGGCATCCCTGCGCAACAGCTCCAAAACGGCCGCTCTGTCGCCCCTGCCCACGGGTTGCATATAGGACTTCACACCACCAATATCGAAGCGGATAACGAGGAATCCCTCCGCCTCGGCAACCTCGCTGTGATAGGTCGAACTCCAACAAAAGATATTGGCGAAGTTGAGGTCGCAGTTTTGCTCCTCGGAGGAGAGGATATAATAGTCGAACAGTGGCTTGTCGGCCACTGTTACGATATGAAAATCAATATGTTGCTGCTCTGTCATTAACACGCTTTAAGCGACATATCGAGCGACTTGATCTGGTGTGTCAAAGCACCCACCGAGATGAAATCGACGCCTGTCTCGGCGTAGTCACGCAAGGTCTCGAGAGTGATACCTCCACTCGACTCGGTCTCGCAACGACCTGCCACCAACGCTACAGCCTCACGGGTCTGCTCCACCGAGAAGTTGTCGAACATAATACGGTCGACACCACCCGCAGCAAAGACCTCCTTGATATCCTCCAACGAGCGCACCTCGCACTCGATAGGAATATTCTTGCCCTTAGCCTTGAGGTACTCCTTTGCGCCTGTTACAGCCTTAGCCACGCCACCTGCGAAGTCGATGTGGTTATCCTTCAAGAGAATCATATCGAACAAGCCGATACGGTGATTCTCGCCACCACCCATCTTCACTGCCATCTTCTCCAACACACGCATACCTGGTGTGGTCTTGCGAGTATCGAGAACCTTCGTGTGCAAATCGGCAATGCGGTCGGCATAGACTGCGGTCTGGGTTGCAACACCGCTCATTCGCTGCATAATATTGAGCAAAATACGCTCCGCACGCAACAACGACTGCAAGTTACCCTCAACATAGAAGGCTACATCGCCCACCTTCACACGG
>JAFYQY010000186.1 GCA_017559685.1 Alistipes sp. | reverse complement strand
TGGGTTCTACCAGCGACTGGGACATTATGAAGGCCGCAGTCGAGACTTTGGAGGAGTTGGGTATCGAGTATGAGAAGCGAGTTATCTCTGCTCACCGTACACCTCATCTTATGGTTGAATATGCTGAGTCAGCTCGCGAGCGTGGCATCGGTGCCATCATTGCAGGTGCCGGCGGTGCAGCTCACGTTGCAGGTGTTACAGCAGCGTTGACTACAGTGCCAGTCATTGGCGTGCCTATCAAGACATCGGCTCTTGGTGGTATGGACTCTTTGCTCTCTATCGTTCAGATGACTGGTGGTATTCCAGTGTCGACTACCGCTATCAACGGAGCTAAGAATGCAGCCCTCATCGCTGCTTCAATCTTCGCTCTTACAGATAAGGCTCTCGAGGAGCGTTTGATCGCCTTCCGCAAGGCTCAGACTGAGAAGGTGCTTGCCGCTGAGTTGTAATCTTTAACTATCTACACAACCCGATTATGAAGAATCGAAGAATTTTTGTTGAGAAATATCCACAATTCCAGGTCGAGGCCGACACGCTTCGCCGCGAGTTGAATACCAACTTGGCCCTTTCAATTGAGAGCCTCCGTTACATCAACGTTTATGACCTCTTTGGCTTTAGCGATGAGCTTGTTGAGAAGAGTCGTTATAGTGTGTTTGGCGAGGTTGTTACCGACCTTGTATCTGATGAGTGTGACTTCGCTGGTTGCCCACACCTCGCAGTAGAGTTCTTGCCAGGTCAGTTCGATCAGCGTGCAGCGTCGGCTGTCGACTGTGTGCACCTTATCGAGCCTAATGCAGAGGTTAAGATTAAGTCATCACGTTTGCTTATTTTTGATAAGGGCGTATCTGCTGAGGATATGGTTCGTATCGAGAAGTACTATATCAACGCTGTTGAGTCTCGTAAGAAGAACCTCGACATCTTGAGCGATGCTGAGAGTGCAGAGATTAAGCCTGTGCCAGTGTTGGAGGGCTTCCGCGAGATGAAGGAGGAGGAGCTTGATGCATACTGCAAGACCAATGGCTTGGCTATGAATGCCGACGACTTGCGTGAGGTTGTAAACTACTTCCGCCAGGAGGGTCGTGACCCTATGGAGACTGAACTCCGTATCCTCGATACATATTGGAGTGATCACTGTCGTCACACAACATTTACTACTGAGATCGAGGATATTACCCTTGACGAGTCGTTTATGAAGGCGGAGATGGAGGAGTCTTTGGAGCTTATGCGTCGCATCCGCCAGGAGCTCGGTCGCGAGCAGAAGAGCCTCTGTCTTATGGAGCTTGCAACTATCGGTGCACGCTACCTTCGTAAGATGGGTAAGCTCGACGATATGGAGCAGAGCGAGGAGAACAACGCTTGCTCAATCTTCGTTAATGTTGACGTTGATGGTGAGATGCAGCGTTGGTTGCTCCAGTTCAAGAATGAGACTCACAACCACCCAACAGAGATTGAGCCATTCGGTGGTGCATCAACCTGTCTTGGTGGTGCTATCCGTGACCCATTGTCAGGCCGTAGCTACGTCTACCAGGCGTTGCGTGTGACAGGTGCTGGTGATATCTATAAGCCTGTTGATGAGACTTTGGAGGGTAAGCTCCCACAGCGTATCATCACAACTAAGGCTGCTGCAGGTTACTCAAGCTATGGTAATCAGATTGGTCTCGCTACTACTCACGTTCGCGAGGTTTACCACCCAG
>JAFYQY010000185.1 GCA_017559685.1 Alistipes sp. | reverse complement strand
GGCAGATACCGTGAACGTCGCAGTTGCGAACTACCTCCAACACCTGCTTAACGTAGATGCGAGTAGGGCAGAGCAATGCCTCGCCGAGAGTGCGGTCGCCCAACTCCTCGTACTTAGCATTCAAGTCCAAGTTATTGTCAGCCAACACCTTGCGCACGAGCGAGAAACCATTCGAGTGAACACCGCTCGATGCGATACCAATCAATACGTCGCCAACCTTAACCTTCGAGCCATCGATGAGCTTCGACTTCTCGACAACACCGCAAGTGAAGCCTGCGATATCGTACTCGCCATCCTCGTACATACCTGGCATCTCGGCTGTCTCGCCTCCAATCAAGGCACAACCCGCCTGACGGCAACCCTCAGCAACACCTGCTACGATAGCCTCTACCTTCTCTGGGATGTTGTGACCGAGAGCCACGTAGTCCAAGAAGAACAAAGGCTCAGCACCCTGTGCCAAAACATCGTTCACGCACATTGCTACTGCGTCGATACCGATAGTGTCGTGCTTGTCCATTGCGAAGGCCAACTTCAACTTGGTACCTACGCCGTCGGTACCGCTAACCAATACAGGCTCCTTAACATTCAATGCTGAGAGGTCGAACATACCTCCAAATGCACCGATATTGCCCATTACACCAAGGCGATTGGTCGATGCTACGTGTTGTTTGATTCGGCGAACTACCTCGTAACCAGCCTCGAGGTTCACGCCTGCTTTTTCGTAATTTACTGCCATAACTGTATCTTATTTTTTGTTAATTTCTGAAATATCGTGTGTCATAGGTGTAGGGTAGTTGCCATCGAAGCAAGCGAAGCACATCTTTGCGCACTTGCCATTCGACGAAGCCTGACACTCCTGCACCGACATAAACGCCAACGTGTCGGCACCTATAATCTTGCAAGTCTCTTCTACAGAGTGCTTTGCACTAATCAACTCATCCAACGTGGTAGTATCCACACCGTAACAGCAAGGGTACTTCATCGTAGGGCTGACGATACGCACGTGCACCTCGGTAGCTCCCGCTTCACGCAACATCTTGACGATGCGTTTCGAGGTTGTACCACGCACAATCGAATCGTCAATCAGAGCGATGCGCTTGCCCTCGACAATCGAGCGGATAGCCGAAAGCTTCATCTTCACACCCTTCTCACGCAACGCCTGCGAAGGTTGGATGAAGGTACGACCGATATACTTATTCTTGATAAGTCCCATCTCGTAGGGGAGACCACTCGCCTCGGCATAACCCATAGCGGCCGAGAGTGACGAGTCGGGTACTCCGACTACGATATCTGCATCGGCTGGAGCCTCCTTCCACAAGCGACGTCCCGACTCCTTACGGAAGGCGTGGACATTGCAACCGTCGATATCGCTATCGGGGCGTGCGAAGTAGATATACTCCATAGCACACATATTATACTCGCTCTTCAGGGCGTATTTGCGACTGCGCAAGCCCTTCTCGTCGATTGTTACAACCTCGCCTGGCTCGACGTCACGCACGAACTCTGCGCCCATAACATCGAAGGCGCAAGTCTCGCTCGAGACAACCCAGCCGTCGCCCAGCTTACCGATTGCCAATGGGCGGATGCCATACTTATCACGGCAAGCGTAGAGGCGGTTCTGCGTCATAATGACGAAGGCGAATGAGCCCTCCAACAGATCCAACGCCTCCATAATGGTGAAGATGCGTGGCTCGTCGGCCTCCTTCTTGATGAGGTGTGCCAACAACTCGGCATTGGTATTCGACTGGAAGAGGCTTCCCTTCGACTCCAAGTAATCTCGTATCTGCTGAGCATTCACAATGTTACCATTGTGCGCCACTGCGAACGATCCTGTATTGTGGAGGAACGACAGTGGCTCGATATTGTCGATGCTACGACCATTTGCCGTAGTATAGAGCACGTGACCGAGGCACATCTTTCCGTCCAACTCCGTAAGTTTTCCCTCGTTGAACACCTCCTGTACGAGTCCGTGACCACGATGACGATGCATATGGCCATCCGTACCCACACTCACCATACCGCAACCCTCCTGGCCACGGTGCTGCATAGAGTGGAGGCCGTAGTAGACTAACGACGAGGCGTGCTCAACGCCATAAACTCCTAAAACACTCATAAAAAATTTATTTTTTAACGGAAAGCGGAAAACGGAAAGCGGAAAACTTTTTCTGCTTCGTTTTATTATCTAATAGTTTTCAGTTCTCCGTTTTCAGTTTTCAGTTTTACTTCATAAAGTACG
>JAFYQY010000184.1 GCA_017559685.1 Alistipes sp. | reverse complement strand
CTGCATATCTGTGAAGTATGTCTCCAAGTGCTTCTGGATACCGTCGAGCTCAGCGTAAACCTCAGGCATAACCTCCTCCAAAGATGGATACTTTGAAGCACGCTCCTCCTCAGAGATATTCTGAGCAGCCGCCCAACGCTTAGAACCCTCGATAGTGATCTGCTGTGGAGTACGGATACCAGCAACAACGTCCTCACCCTGAGCATTGATCAAATACTCACCATTGAAGATGTTCTCACCAGTTGCTGCATCACGAGAGAAAGCAACACCTGTTGCTGAGTTCTCACCCATATTACCGAATACCATTGCCTGAACAGATACTGCAGTACCCCAAGCCTCAGGAATGTTGTTAAGCTTACGATAGAGGATAGCACGATCGTTCATCCAAGAACCGAATACTGCACAGATAGCACCCCAGAGCTGCTCCCAAGCACTTGCAGGGAACTCCTTACCAGTCTGCTCCTTAACTGCCTTCTTAAATGCAGCAACGAGCTCCTTGAGGTCCTCAGTAGTAAGGTCTGTATCAGCCTTGATACCACGCTTCTCCTTCTGCTCCTCGATGATAACCTCGAATGGATCCTGATCCTCCTTAGACTGTGGCTTCATATCGAGAACAACATCACCGTACATCTGCACAAAACGACGGTATGAATCCCAAGCAAAACGTGGGTTACCAGATAGCTTAGCGATAGCCTCTACAGCCTCATCGTTCATACCGAGGTTGAGGATTGTATCCATCATACCTGGCATTGAAGCACGAGCACCTGAACGTACTGACACCAAGAGTGGAAGGGTAGTATCACCGAACTTGCGACCAGTGAGATTCTCAATATTCTTGATTGCTGCCTCTACCTCAGGACGAAGGAGCTCAATAACACGCTCCTTACCCTCCTTGTAGTACTCAGAGCAAGTATCTGTAGTGATAGTAAATCCTGGAGGTACTGGAATACCGATCAGGTTCATCTCAGCGAGGTTAGCACCCTTACCGCCGAGCAACTCTCGCATCTTGCCATTACCCTCAGCCAACTTGTTACCGAAGGTGTAGACACGCTTTACATTTGCCATAATCGTAAAAGTTATATAATTAGTAATTAATAGTAAATCAATCAGTTATACTGTTTTGAGGCTAGATTTGGCCTTAATAGCTTACAAAAGTAAGTAATTTTTTCTGAATTTGCAATAACTATTTATTAATAATTTACATCCAAGAGTTCAAAAAACTCGCCAAAACCTCTCCATTTAAACCCATTTAAACGCCCAAATAAAGCAATCAAATATCGTTATTTCAAAACATTATTTAATCTTACCAACAACGAAAAATCGACTTTTATTGAATGATAATTTATATCATTCACTCGTATTTGAAAAATTATTGTATCTTTGCGAGATATAAACAGTAATTTGAGATAAAAAAAGAGCGATAAAAAAATCGCTCCATAGTAGCCCCGAAAGGATTCGAACCTTCATCGTAAGAACCGGAATCTCATATTCTATCCATTGAACTACGGGGCCGTGGGGCAAAGATACATATTTTTTCGAGTTTTACTGAGTTTGCTCGAAATAAAATTTAAGATGCGATTATAGATGGCTGGAAGGTTATATAAACCAACAAAGAGAAGGAATAATTGGGAGCGACTCGCGGCAACGTTCGAGTGGCTTAATATGACGTCCAACAGCTTCGCTATGCATATTGGTATGACTCGCTCGGAGAACCTCTATCACATCAAAAGAGGAATGTTTGGTATCACCTCCGACCTTGCCAACCGTATCACACAGCACTTTCCAGAGATTAACCGCACCTGGTTGCTCACTGGTGCAGGAAATATGCTCACATCTCAAATTCGTAGTGGAAACAACATCCCATACTACGAGGAGGATATCGAGACGTTGGTTCCTGTCATTGACGAAAAAGAGCCATCGGGATTCATCGACCTTCCGATATTTGGCGGTTGCGACATCATCGCTCAATCTCAAGCAAGCGAGATGACAAGCAAGCAAAATATCACCACGCAGCTCTTCCTTCGCCACGTAGAGCCAACAGAAGTGCAGCAGGGGTGTGAGTATGTATTCTTGTTGCACAAGCAGGTCTTGTGGCGTAAAGTAAGTGCGGTGGAGGGCTACGATATCACCCTTTCAACACATAATCCAGAGATTGTAGACGACACAACAATCGACGTCACCGACATCATCCACGCCTGGTTAGTTGTAGCAAAGATGGATATTTTGTCGTATTAATTAATTTGAAACAAAGAGTTCTTATATGAATATTTTATCAATTGTTTGGAACTGGGACCCAACGCTTGTGATGCTTGGCGACCTTGATATTCGTTGGTATGGCCTTATGTGGGCTATTGCCATCCTTGTAGCAGAGCGTATCTGCTCTATGACATTTAAGCACGAGGGACTTCCTACTCGCACGCTCGAGTCGGCATTTATCTGGATTGTGCTCGGCACGTTCATCGGTGCTCGCGTGGGCCACTGCCTCTTTTACGAGCCTGAGACCTATCTTGCACAGCCCTGGCGTATCATCACCGGCATTCGAGAGGGTGGTATGGCGAGCCACGGTGCTACAATAGGTATTATCCTCGGCATCTTCTTCTTTGTGCGTCGCAACCACTTACCATTCATCTGGGGTCTCGACCGCATTGCCATCGTTGCCCCTATCAGCGGTGCACTCATCCGTCTTGGCAACCTCTTCAACTCGGAGATTGTTGGCTACCCATCGGACGTACCTTGGAGCTTTAAGTTTGTCTACCACGATGCTCGACGTGCTTGGTATGAGTTTAATGGCGATGTTCCAGCTGACATCATTGCCGACATTCCATCACGCCACCCTGCACAGCTCTACGAGGCGTTGTGCTACATAGCGACATTCGCCATACTTATGTGGCTCTATTTCCGCAAGGATATTGGTCGCCGTCGTCCAGGAATTCTCTTTGGTGTCTGTATGATTGGCATCTTCCTCACTCGCTTCTTCATTGAGTTCCTCAAAGAGCGTCAGGAGGCTTTCGAGGAGGGTTGGGCTCTCGATATGGGACAGTTGCTTAGTGTGCCATTCATCGTCATCGGCATTACGATAATCATCGTTGCTCTGCGTCGCCCGGTGGTAGCAGATGTAAACGCAGTGGTAGACTATGCAAATAAGAAGTACGCTGAAGAGGATAAAAAGAGTAAGAAGAATGGTAAACGAGGTAAATAAACTAATATTCAACGCCTTAGTTGATGGATATGCACTCTACATTCCCAACTTAGGCACTATATCATTAGAGCGAACTGCGGCCTTAAAGGGTCGTGCAAATAGGGTGGAAGCACCCTCATTTCGCCCCCTGTTCTCGACAGGATCTAAGGGTGAGTCGCTCTCAAATATCATTGCATCTTCAGCCTCAATATCTGGAGATGATGCTGAAGACATAACGCGACGCTGGCTCGCAAAGGTGAGCACAGATGGTAGGGTAGTGATTGATGGTGTGGGCGAGATTAAAAACGGAACCTTTACACCAAGCGAACAACTAACTAAATATCTACAACTTACCAACAAACCAATCGAACTTCCTAAGGTAAAGAAGGGTAGTCGTCTACCTGCAATTATTTTAGTTGTATTATTGATTTGTGCTTTAGCTATTGGAGGATACCTATTATATATATATGAAACAAATCCAACATCTATAGACACTACCAATATCTCGGCAACGGCAGAGTCTGAGGCAAGTACGGCTGCAAATGAGAGCCAAGTTGTAATGCCTGCAGAGACGTCAGCAGATGCAGAGGTTGAGACAAATGCTGAGAAACAAGAGCAGAGCTCTGCAGCTAAGGAGACTGTAGAGCAAGACGACGACTCAAATAATGAGCAATCATCTACCAATCCAGAAGATAAGATGGGAGATCAAGAGTCGCAGACTGTTGCTGACGACTGGCGTCTTGGTAGCGTTCGCCACTATGTAATCTTTGGTAGCTACTCGACACGACACAATGCAAATGTCGCTATTCGTCAGATAACTCGCAAGAATCCAGCAGCACAGTGCAAGATTCTGACGCTCGGTAGGATGTACGCCATTGCTGTTTATGGCAGCTACAATCGTCGCGATTGCGAGGTATTTAAGCGTACATACCGTACTCTCTACAAAAATGCCTGGATTCATACTCCAAAACGATTCAGATAGAAGACTTATATGTCTATAGCAAAGAGAATTACACGCCTCATAGATACGGTTTATGTAAAGCCATTAAACCGTATCTTTTCGCGTGAATTTTTTCGTTATGGCGTCTGTGGCCTTAGCAATATGGTGCTCGACGCTATATGGTACTTCATCATTTACCATTACATCGTTGGTGGCGAACATCTCGATTTGTGTGTTGTTACAATCTCACCACACATTTTGTCGCTGATTATAGTATTTCCGATTACGTTCTTCACAGGTTTCTGGCTCAACCGCAATGTTGCCTTTGTTGCTCGTAAGACAAAGACTCGCAAACAACTTAGACGTTATGCTATTAGCGTTATTGGTGCCATTGTTTTGAACTATGTCTGTATGAAACTCTTCGTGGAGCATCTCAACATCTGGCCAACGCCCTCAAAGCTGCTCACAACGGTTATATCTGTTGCTTACAGCTTCTTTGCCGCTAAATACTACACATTCCGCAAGTAACCGCCATTTTTAGCAAACTACCCTATGTTGTCAACCATTGGTTTAACAT
>JAFYQY010000183.1 GCA_017559685.1 Alistipes sp. | reverse complement strand
TGTTGTTCTCGGTGAAGAACGAGAGGTTGAAGTTGTTCTCGAAATCAGCGTCGGTTGGCTTGAAACGGCTCATAGTGAGATACGAACCACCCTGGTTGAAGATGTAGTCAGCCTTGAAGAAATCGAGGTCCTCGTGGCGTGGATTTGCGTTGAACAAACCCGAATAACCGTGGTGCAAACCGATAACACGGTAACCCTTTGCAAGGAAAGTCTTGGCAACGCTACCTACAACGGTATTCATACCTGGAGCAGGGCCGCCACCTGTAAGAATTGCAATAGCTTCTTTCATAGTGTTTCTTATTATTTTGAGTTAAAATTGCTAAAAACTTGCCCAAAGATACAAATAAAATTCAAAATGCAGAATTCAAAATGCAGAATTTTTTGACTTTTTAGTCAATTAAAACAGCTTTCCCTGCGGATTGTGGTAGAGATTTGTGAGACGCAGGAGACTTTTTACTGCTCGGCGAACGGTGTAGGCGGTGCCACCCTTCGAACCGTCGAAATAGGCGATGCAGGCCGAGGCGTTATCCACCAAAAAATTGTTGCGTACGGCGTAGACCTCCACCGAGTATTTTGGTGCGAGCGTTACCGTCTCGTCGGCTTCGGCAACGATACGCTCGAAGCGGGTGCGATCTGCCTCCAAAAATCCCTTCTGCATACCTTCAAACGGCACTACAGCCACGATTCGCAGCCCTGCTAACTTCTCTCGCAGAGCCAATGCAACCTCCGCCGCTTCGATGTCGAAACCGATGGCCATACCGCTCAAAAAGTTGCGATATCCGAGCGCATACAACTCCCTAATCGCACGCTCCAACTCGGAGTTGCGAGAGCCATCATAGGTGCGATGCCCTGTGAAACAAGCAGTTATTTCTCGATCGTAGGCGATAACGTCTTACTTTTTGTGATACAAATATAGATAAAAGGTAACAATTATACCAAAGTTTTTCTATCTTTGTATTCAAATTGACATAGAACATACCTAAATCAATAAACAACTATGAAAAAATTATTTTTAATTCTTGCAGTTGCCCTCTTTGTGGCATCGACTGCTATGGCGCAGGCTGTTCACACACCAGCTATGGGTAAAACTGGTATTCGCCTTTACAATCACCCAGCACCACGCACCGAGATTATCTTGCCACAGGTGAAGGGTTACAACATCTACAAGGGCGACTTCCACGTTCACACAATCTACTCTGACGGCGAGGTAACCCCTCGTGAGCGTGTTCGTGAGGCTTGGTACGATGGTTTGGACATCATCGCTTTGACCGACCACCTCGAGCTTCGTTCGTACGAGAAGTTTATGTTGAAGGCTCACGCTCCGTACAACCCCGACGGTAAGCCATACGAGTATATCCGTGGTGGCGCAGGTCACAAGACCGACCATACAACTCCTATCTACTGCGACCTCGACGCAACTGTCGATGAGGCTTTGTTGTATGCAAAGAATGAGAACATCCCTGTGATGGTTGTTCGTGGTACCGAGATTTGGCGTAATGCACGCACTATCGGCGAGTACAACGCATTCTTCTTGAAGGATATCACCGACGTAGCAAAGCCAGATATTATCGAGAGTCTCAAAGAGGCAAGAAAGCAGGGCGCAATCATTATCCACAACCACCCAGGATGGCGTCGTAACACTATGGATAAGAGCCCTGAGCAGGAGCAAATCTATGCAGCGGGTTTGGTTGACGGTATCGAGGTTATCGGTGGCTCGGGCCCAACTCTCTATCCGCAGATGATTGACCGTTGCGTAAACGAGAAACTCACAATCTTCGCAAATACCGATATGCACCGTACTTCGGGTCAGTATTACCCTCACGGTGGCGAGATTTTCCGCACTATGACCTTTATCCTCGCAAAGGAGTGTACCGAGAAGGCTATCAAGGAGGCACTTTTGAAGCGTCGCACTATCGGCTATGCTGCAAACAACCTCATTGGCGAGGAGATGTGGCTTGAGGAGTTCCTCAATGCAGCTGTTGATTGCAAGTTGGTGGCTGTAAGCAGCAAGAATGATAACCGCACCTTCCAGCTCACAAACCACTGTTCGGTACCATTCATCCTCCGTCGTGGCAAGACCATCTACACACTCAACCCATTCCAGTCGTTGCGTGTAAATTTCGGTAAGGATAAGAAGACCGGCAAGTTCAACAATCCTAAGTTCACTGTAGACAATATGTGGACCGTAGGCGACAAGCACCCAGCTTTGACTATCGAGATTGACAAGTAGGGTAGAGCCTATATCATACAACAAAACGCCGAGCGAACAGCTCGGCGTTTGTTATTTTTGATAGTTAGATTTAGAAGTCGTAACCGACAATATCTGCATATAGATCCCACCGCTCGTCCTTATAAGCCTCTACCGAATTGCGTGGTACATAAATCGTAATATGATAATTTGTGTCGAAAGGATATCTGAATGGCGGTGTTTTGAGTTTGAAATATACCTCTTTCAGCGAGGTGCAACCATCGAATGCATACCATCCAAACGAAGTAACGCTATCAGGAATGGTTATAGTTGTCAAACTGCTACAATTAGAGAATGCCGAAGAGCCAATCTCTATAACGCCATCGGGAATAGTTACACTTTCCAGCGAAACGCAATATTTGAAAGAGTCAGAACTAATCTTAGTAACACTATCAGGAATAGTTATATTTGTAAGTGAGTAACAGCAATAGAATGCCGAAGATCTAATCTCAGTTACACTATTTGGGAGGGTTATACTATCCAATGAGGTGCAATTATAAAATGCGCAACTTCCAATCTTAGTAACACGATTGCCGATAGTGACACTTTTCAAACTTGTACACTCCGAGAATGTTGAATCTTCAATCGAAGTGACGCCTTCGGGAATGGTGATGCTTTCCAAATCTCCGCAGTTGTTGAATGCAGATTTTTCAATCTCGGTGACACTGTTGGGAATAGTTACAGTTGTCAAATTGCTACAATAAGAGAATGCTCCGGATCTAATTGAAGTAACGCTGTTCGGAATGATAATACTTGTCAAGTTATCGCGTCTAAAGAAGGCCTGTTCTCCAATCTTGGTAACCGGGCATAGGAATGTGATTACGCCCTGGTTCCCTTTAATTTTGTTAGATTTAATATCTGCGCCGAAATCTTCGTTGTATGGCTCGACTACTCCACCTGAAGAGGTGTAGATTATTTTGCATAACGGATCATTGTTAAACTGAGATTGTCCACAGCCTATCAAAATCAAACTGCAAAGAATCAATAAAAAACTCTTTTTCATAACGTAATGTTTAGAAACTCTAAAAATCGTATCCTACAATCATATCTTTGTAGCCACTCCAGCCATAAGCTGCTTTATATTTGTTTACCGACGCTCTCGGTACATAAATTTTCAAACTTGTCGCCGAGATTGAAAATATATCGCCCATACTTGCAATGGGTGGATTTAATGCCTTGCAATAACAACTTTTCAATCTGTCGCAGCCCCAGAATGATGAAGCGATTGAAGTAACCCCACTGCCAATTGTAACACTTGTTAAATCGCTACAATAATAGAAGGCATTATCGTCAATCAGGGTAACACTGTCAGGAATAGTGATGCTTGTTAAATTTTTGCAGTACGCAAATGCATTCGAGCCAATCTCGGTGACGCTATCTGGAATAGTGATACCTGTCAAGTTGTCGCAGTTGTAGAAGGCTCTGTATCCAATCTTAGTTACAGGCCCCCCAAATCTAATTATACCTTGATTTCCCTCGGTTTTGTTAGATTTGATATCTGCGCCGAAATCTTCGTTATAAGGTTCGACTTTTCCACCCGTAGATGTATAAAGGATTTTGTATGACGGATCGACGTTATCATCATTGTAGAACTTTAATTGTCCGCAACCTGCCAAAACCGAACAGCACAGGATAAATAAAAATAGTCGTTTCATATATTATTCAGAATTATTTATCTACAAAGGTAGCGACTAATTTTTGGTTATACAAAAAAAGAGCGAGAATATTCTCGCTCTATATAGTTGCTGTATCCCTTACTTCTGCCACTTGGCTGTGAAGTTGCGAAGCCAATTCATTGCAAAGCGAGGCAACATCTCGCAGAGAGGAATAAATGCCTTGCACCACCAATCTGGTACGATGCACTTACGCTTACGCCACAACGAGTTCAAGCCACGACGTGCGCAGAACGACGGCTTCGACAAGGCGTGCAACTTCAAGCCGATGCCTTGCCACTTCTTGGTCAAGCCATAGAGGTCGGTCGCAATACCCGCAGGACAAACTGCAGTAACCCAAACATTCTTCTCACGCATCTCCTTCGCAAATGCCACCGAGAATGCCTTTGTGTATGCCTTCGATGCGCTATACAACGCCAAACCTGGGAATGGCATCCACACCGAGAACGATGACATATTGAGGATGTAGCCTCCACCACGCTCTGCCATATCCTTGCCAAAGAGCTGACAAAGTACGGTATAGGTGATGTCGTGAAGCGTAATGGTGCGCTTAACTCGCTCGATTGGGGTGTTTACCATATCGCAGAACGAGAACATACCCGCATTGTTAATCAACACGTCCACAACGTGACCCTCTGCCTTGCACCAGTCGAAAAGCTCCTCTGCAGCACCTTCAACCGCCAAGTCCATAGACTTAACTACGACCTTTACGCCGTGCTTCTCTTCAATCTCCTTTGCAACCTCCTGCAAGGTAGGCTCGGTACGGCTTACGATTACGAGATTGTAACCAATCTCCGCCAACTGCTCGGCGTAACAACGACCAATGCCGGTCGAAGCGCCTGTAACGAGTGCGAGCTTACTTCCCTTCTCGATTCTTCTCTTTCTGCACATCGTTAGTCGATTTTAGCGAGTTCCTTCCAAACCTTGTTAGGAATAGGCTCCTTACAGTTGTGGCAGCACTGCATATCCTTCGAGTACATACGAGCGATGCAGTAGTCACGGTGATCACAACCCGAACGGGTCGAGAAATCGCCCTCCTTCATCTTATTTACGAATGCAGGGTCGTTAATCAAGCAACGAGCCATCTGTACCATCTCGAAACCTGCGTCGAGTACCTTCTCGATACCCTCACGAGAAACGACACCACCAACATATACGAGTGGACCCTTCAACTCTGCACGGAACTTCTTTGCATTCTCCAAGAAGAAGCACTCCTCGAACTTGTAGTCCTTGATCATCCACTTACCGAACAAATCGACTACAATCTTCTGCAACCACTCGTTCCAACCCATATAGTAGCTCATAGTCTTTGTTGGGATGCGACCACGCATAACAGCCATTGGCGCACGTGAAACAAAGCCCGATGTGAGTACGATACCGTTTACGTTGAACTTCTCGATCTCCTTCGCAATCTCGATGCTCTCAGGAATCTGAATACCGCTCTTGAAACCATCCTCCATATTGTGCTTAACGAGCACGGCGGTGTTGGTCTTCAAAGCAGCCTCCATAACCTCCTCTAAACACATCTTCATAAAGCGCATACGGTTCTCGGTCGAGCCACCGAACTCGTCACGACGACGGTTAGTCCAAGGCGAGAGGAACTGCGAAATGAGGTAGCCGTGACCTGCGTGTACCTCCACGCTGTCGAAACCTGCCTCGTGAGCAGTCAATACTGCCTTTCCGAAATCCTTCGCAGTCTGGCGAATATCCTCGTACGACATACGACGGTGGAAAGTAGGCGAGTAGAGGTTAAAACCATTCGACGCCGATACTGGGAAGCTGCCAGCAGTAGACCAGTGGGTCATATTACCGCAGTGGCCAATCTGAATACCGCAAGCTGCGCCCTCGGCGTGTACTGCGTCGGTGATATCCTTCAATGCTGGAACAATCTCATCACGCAACCACAACTGCGAGTTAAACGATACACCACTACGGTTGATTGATGCGTAGGCGAGTGTAGTCATACCAACACCGCCCTTTGCCACGCTCACGTGATAATCTTTGAGTTTCTGTGTTGGACCAAAGTCCTTACCCATAGACTCGAACGCAGCCGAACGGATAGTACGGTTGCGAAGAGTAATGTGCTCGTTAAGTTTGTAAGGGGTAAAGAGCTTTGACTCTTTGAGGTCCTTCTTTTCTGACATATCTTTTTAGTTTTTTAATCTTCTAGTAGATGAATGGGATTATGCGCTTGCGATTAAGCTTGGTGAACTCCTCGCCAAACTCCTGCTCGTAGCGCTTACGCAAATCACCGGCACGAGGTGCAAGGTTTGCGAATGTCCACCACGCAAATACAGCACCTGCCACCGACCACGATGCGATAGCGTAGCCTACCCATTCCATGAACTCGCCGAAGTAGTTAGCCGATGAAACGAAGCGGAACATACCTCCGTATGGGATGTAGTGCTTCTTGTCGCCAGGCTTACGAAGGTGACGAATGATATAGTCTGAGTGGAGGTTGGTGATGAAACCGAACAACCAAACGGCAACGCCGATGTAGATGTAAGGCTTGCAGAACCAGTTCGCATAGTAGTCTGGGAAATATGTTGGCACGATGAAGAACAACCAGCCACCCTGCATCAAAGCGTTCAAGGTGTTGAACGTTGCACCCATCAACATAATCGAAACCGGCATCTTCGAATTTCCGCGCAACAACATCGGGAAGATGAACGAGCGCTGGAAGTAGTGAATCTGGATGATCGAGAAGAGTGCCATTGGCGCAAGCTCAAGGCTCATTCCTCCCATATACCACAAAATCCACATCGCGATAAATACGGGTGCCTCCATCAAAACCCAAGCCAACTTGTTAGGTATAGGGAAGCCGAATTTAGGGTTGTAGAGGTAACCGTATCCAGCCTT
>JAFYQY010000182.1 GCA_017559685.1 Alistipes sp. | reverse complement strand
TCAAACATCTCAACGAGACGAGGAGAACTATCGTCATTGCCTCCTTTGGCTGTTTTTTTGAGAATAATTTTAAGACTTTCTACATCTATGCTATCTAATCGGCCGCTTATCTCTAATTCTAAAAGCTTTTCTTTTAAGCTTGATTCAATTCTCGATATGATAAGATTGTACGGTAGTTTATTATCGCCATATCTTACTATACCTTTTGTGCTATCCCACTCTTTTGTGGAAACAGAGATGCCGATAGGCAGTCGAAACGATTTGCCTTTGCCTGCTGAGACTAATGCAACAACAGGTGATGTTCCATCTTTTTTAATGGAACGAGTGTCAAGTTTGATACTGATACTTGCCATAATTAAGTAGTGTTTTTTGATACGGCTTGCAAAAGTAGAAATTTGCCAACTTTTCTGTACTCTTTTACACTTATTTGCACTGTTTTGATTGCTCAATGGTGTCTAATAAAGTATAAAATAGAATGGTTTGACAGGAAAATAAAAGAGGCAAGATGCTGATAATCTTAATTTTATACTGCATCTCACCTCTTCGTGATCCCGTTGGGGCTCGAACCCAAAACCTACAGCTTAGAAGGCTGTTGCTCTATCCAGTTGAGCTACGGAACCAATCCTTATCTTGCGATTTCGGTTGCAAATATCGTAAAATTTTCTCGATTTACGCAACTTTCCTCCGTTTTTTCGAAAATCAAAGGCTATTTTTTTATAACTTCGCATTCAGTAAACCTCAAATTTTAACTCGATACACACATTTTATTATGGCTAAGATAACACTTAAACCAACCGAAAATCAGAATTTTATTCTCCTTGGTGGCGAGTTCGCCAAGACGCTCGACCACGCCCACGCCCAAGAGACCGATGGCGATTTCGAGGGGGCGTGCAACACTCGCTATAAGGCTTTTCAGCAGATTGTCGATGTTCTACCCGAGGACGAGGCTCTCGAGTTAGACTTCTCGCACCCGAACACCCGTGCCGCAATCGAGATAGTCTACGGCTCGGCGGTGGATAACTTCCTCGCTGGCGACGTCGAACTCTCGGCTGCGCAACTCGAGTTGTTGTTGGAGTGCGATAGCGAGGATCATATCGAGGCGACACCACAGTTGGCACTGTGCTACATCGCTCTCGAGGAGTGGGAGTGTCTCGAGGATATCCTCTTCGACTTGGGTGATAAGAGTGCCTTCAAACCGCTCGTTGAGGCGTTGGCGGAGTATGCCCGCACAGGCAATGTCTCGGCCGAAAATATCTCGGCATTGCGCCGTCATCGCCACCTCTGCGAGGAGTTGTGCGCTACGGAGCACCCCGCAGACGAGGCCTACCTGAAGGATATCTCATCGGAGCGACCAACCCAGCAGGCTCTGGCTCGTGAGATATATCTGCGTTGCGAGCCGCTGTTGCTCAAGTACGAGGGCTTTGCATCGAAGCTGAAGTAGGGTGGAGTGCATATTTTGCATCAAAACGCCGAATAATTGCATATTTAAAAAATTTTTATCATATAGAGTTTGTTTTATAAATTTCTTTTTCTAAATTTGTAATAGCAAAAGACACTCAAAGGAGCAATATCTACCCCTCGTCAGTGCCATATTCCGAACAAAATAGAGCAAAAATAAACACTTTATAAATTACATTTTACTAACTTTTAAACTTAATTATTATGGAAAATCTTACTTGGGAGAAGGTGTCAAAGGATTTGTACACCGCCGTTTTGATTCAGGCTGGTTGCGGTATTGTAGCTGGTATTTGCTCTGCTTTGGGTTTGGTTGTGCCATTCTTGAGCATCATTGGTCTTATCTTCAGCCTTGGTGCTGTTGCTGCAGGCGTTTGGTTCTTCATCTCGTTGGGTAACTGGAAGAAGATTGCTGATGCAAACGATGTTCCTGCTGTCCACAAGTTGTGGCTCTACTCGTTGCTCGGCATCATCGCAGGTGTTATCTCTGTGATCCCTGTTGTTGGAGGTATCATCGGTGGTCTCGTATCGCTCGCTGGTCTCATCATCTACATCTTGGGTGTAACTGCATTGAAGGCTTCGACTACTCTTCCTGAGAATGTTGTTGAGGGTGCTAAGAAGCTTCACCTCGCTGTTGTTCTTGCTATTGTAGGCGCAGTTGTTGGTATCATCCCTGTTATTGGTGTTGTTGGTTCAATCCTTGCTATTGTAGCATTCGTTCTCCAGATTTTGGCTTGGAAGAAGATTGCAAACGCATAATTAGAGTATAATCAACATTATAAGACCTGCCAATCGGCAGGTCTTTTTTTGTGAGTAGATAGTAGTTAGTAGTGAGTAGTTTTTTCTTGAACGCCCTTAATGCCCTTAATGAAAGGGAAGATGGGATTGGCTACTACGCAGGCTTTGCCTGCTCCGCTTAACGCCTTTCCCTCCTGCTCGCCGCAGGGGCACCTCCGAAGTTTGAAAGTGTCTTTGACACCACTTTTTGTTGTATATGGGTCTCTGTGAACAAGTTCCCACGCCCATATACAACAAAAAAGCCTTGCTTGTGCAAGGCTTTCAAACTTTGGGTGGAAGATGGGATTCGAACCCACGACCTTCGGAACCACAATCCGTCACTCTAACCGACTGAGCTACATCCACCATATAGATCCCTCTCGGAATCGGGTGCAAATGTAATACACTTTTTTGCAAAGTCCAAATTTTTCGCAAAAAATGTGTTATATATGCCGCTATTTCGACACATTAGTAGCGCAACCAACGCCAAAAATCACGAAATGTAGGCTTCGAACCGTGCATAAAGATGCCGACCTTGTAGATTTTCGCTGCGCCCCAAACGAACACAACAAAGGTCGAATAGAGCAACACCAACGAGGTTACAACCTCCCACATCGGCACGCCGCCTGGTATGCGAGCCATCATCACAACGGGCGCCGTAAACGGTATCAGCGAACTCCATAACACCAAAGGCGAGTTCGGGTCTTT
Organism: Alistipes sp.; assembly: GCA_017559685.1. The sequence continues at coordinate 1,154 of JAFYQY010000182.1, read as the reverse complement.
GGCCACCATCATCATAATGATGAACGAGAGGATGATAGGCAGGGTTATAATCATCGTGAACTGCTGTGCATCCTGCGCCTGGTCGACGCTTGCACCCACAGCCGCATAGAGCGATGCGTAGAGCAGGAAGCCTCCCAACGTGAAGAGCAACATCGCCACCACAATCATCGTGATATGGCCTGTATCGAGCATCGACGCCATAGCGGTAAGGAGCTCGGGAGCGACATCCTGTTGCATTGCGAGAGTCGAAGCATCGGCACCCGCCTGCACCATCTGCACGCTATCGATGATATTCTCGGGCATCAGCATCGGCATAATAAAGGCGCTAAAGAGCATCAGCAGCACGCCCCAAACCAAAATCTGGGTAGCGGCAACCATCGCAACGCCGAGAATCTTGCCCATAAGCATCTCGAAAGGGCGCACGGTCGAGACCATAACATCCAAGATGCGGGAGTTCTTCTCCTCGATAACGCTGCTCATAACCATACCGCCATATATGGCAAGTATGAAGTAGAGCAAGAAACCAAGTCCCATACCCACCAGCGACGAAGTCATAGTAGAGGATACGGAGGCCTCCTTGTCGATAGTTGTGAGGTGCACCGAGGCTTCGACCTTGGCGAGAATATCGTCGAGATTTTCGATGTTGTAGGCCTTGAGACGCTCCGCTTCGATAGCCTTCTCAATCTGCGAAGCGATACTCTCCTCGAGTAGCATCGACGACGAGGCCGAGGTGTAGAGACGTGCATCGTTTGGGTTTTCGATGATATTCTTGCCGATATGCAACACGCCAAAGCACGCCTCGTTGCTGTCCATCTCTATAAGAGCCTTATCGAGACCGCTCTCGGATATCGAAAATTCCACCATTTCATCTGCATAGAGTTGCGGTGCCACCACGCCACTATCGTCAATCACTACGACGTGGTGTGCCTCTGTCTCGGTGTACTCCATCAACAGCGTAGGTGCAGCACCTAGCAAAATTATAATCAAAGGCATAAGAATAGTCGTGAAGATAAACGATTTCTTATATACTCGTTCACGGTATTCTCGCATTAATATTAAACCTATATTTCGCATAAGCTTTAGTTTAAGTATTCTCTTTTTGTATCTTAAATCGTTCCGATGGACTCTTTTTGCCCCTTACTTGCGCCGTAAAT
>JAFYQY010000181.1 GCA_017559685.1 Alistipes sp. | reverse complement strand
CTACGAACTTGTGGCTTGTACCGTGAAAACCGTAACGACGAACACGATACTTCTCGTAATACTCCATTGGGAGAGCATACAAGTAGTTGCGTGCAGGGATCGACTGGTGGAACGAAGTATCAAATACTGCAACCTGCGGAACCGATGGCAACACCTTCTCGATTGAGAGGATACCCTCCAAGTTTGCAGGGTTGTGCAATGGAGCGATTGCAAACAACGAACGAATCTTCGCCTTTACCTCCTCGTCAACAACTGCGCTGTCAGCGAAGAACTCACCACCGTGAGCAACACGATGACCTACAGCCTTAACCTCATCAAGCGAAGCGATAACGCCGTGCTCCTCGTTGGTCAAAGCCTCCAATACGAGACTGATACCTGTAGTGTGGTCAGCAATTGGCTGGTGGAGGTGGAAATTCTCCTTACCAACTGGCTTGTGAACGAGGTCGCCCTCAGCCAAACCGATACGATCTACAATACCCTTTGCGAGCAACTTGTGCGAAGCGGCCTCTACGTCAAGTACCTGATACTTAATTGACGAACTACCGCAATTCAATACTAAAATAACCATAGTTATACTGTTTTTTGGATTTAATTTGCATTATTGCAACAAAGGTACAAAAATAAACTGAAAACTAAAAGCAGAAAGCGGAAAACTTTCAGTTTTTTACTTTTCGGCTTCGAGCACTATGAGAAAGCAGACGAAAATGTAGTTATTTCAGGTTTTTGCTGCTGATTTACTTAGTTATGTAGCGATTATTGCGAAAAATAGATTACCTTTGCACGCAGAAATAACGAAAACACAATATTATAGATATGAAAAACTTTAACAGCGACTCATCGTCGGCACTTTCACGCTTTGCTAAGGATAAGCGTTTGCGTACTACAAAGACAAGCGACGAGAAGCGAGAGTCGAGAGGAAATTTCAAGAGCGAGCGTCCAAAGCGTGCTTCGTTCAACCCTAACTTTACAGACGACAACCGTCCAAAGCGCAATAGCGAGGGTTCATTCAAGTCGAAGGATTCGTTCAAGTCGAGCGGTCGTCCAACTCGTGATTTCGGTGCAAAGGGCAGCAAGTTCGAGGGCAAGGGAAAGTTCGAGAACAAAGGCAAGTTCGAGGCTAAGGGAGGCGAGCGCAACGAGCGCACCTTCAAGGACAAGAACGACGGTTTTAAGCCAAAGGGCGAGGGCTTCAAGGGTGGTCGCAAGCCTATGGGCAAGAGCGAAGGCTACAAAGGAAAGGGCAAGCCAGCAGCTGAGCGCAGCTATCCAAAATACAACCCTAACAAGGTTACAGGCGAGATTCGCTTGAACCGTTTTGTTGCACAGTCGGGACTCTGCTCACGTCGTGAGGCTGACGACTTTATCGCAGCAGGTTTGGTTAGCGTAAATGGCGTTATCGTAACCGAGCTCGGCACAAAGGTTTGGCCTACCGACGTCGTTAAGTTCAACGACGAGCGTTTACAGGGCGAGAAGAACGTATACCTCGTATTGAACAAGCCAAAGGGCTATGTTACTACTCTCGAGGACGACCACGCCGAGAAGACCGTAATGGAGTTGGTGCAGAACGCTTGCAAGGAGCGTATCTACCCTGTTGGTCGTCTCGATAAGAACTCGTTGGGTTTGTTGCTCTTCACTAACGATGGCGACATCACTCGTCAGTTGACACACCCATCGTTGCGCAAGAAGAAGATCTACGAGGTTACTTTGGATAAGGCGCTCACACGTGCTGATTTAGAGCAGCTTGCTGAGGGCATCACACTCGAGGATGGCGACATCTATTTCGACGAGATTTCGTACATCAAGGACGACAAAAAGTCGGTTGGCGTAGAGATTCACTCGGGTCGTAACCGTATCGTGCGCCGTATGTTCGAACACCTTGGCTACAAGGTTACAAAGCTCGACCGTGTATACTACGCAGGTCTTACCAAGAAGAATTTGAAGCGTGGTGCTTGGCGATTCCTCACCTCTGACGAGGTTGCTCGTCTTAAGGCTGGTCGCTACGAGTAAACAAACCGAACAGATATTTGAGAGTGAAGAGTTTTCTTCACTCTCTTTTTTTTGTATTGTCGTGAATAATTCCTAAATTTGTGGAGTATATACCATAAAAAAGATGAAGAAATTTCTACTATACATAATCGCACTGCTTGTGCCAGCTTTGGTTGTGGCGCAGTCTCGTCAGTTGTTCGAGATTGATGCAAGTAGTTTTGCGCCCGTGCAGACCGATGCTATTTCGAGAGTACCCATCGATAAGATTGGTGTAGACCCGTCGAGACGACCTTGTGCCCGCATCAAGATGCACATCAACCGAATGAACAAAGAGGATATCGCAGGTATCTCGGTACGACCTATCGGCGGAAGCGTGGTCATCACCAAGCAGATAGTGGCTACCGAGGGTAACGGACTTATAGTTGAGCTGACCGCAAAAGCCCCTACCCGATTCTACCTTCACCACGACAAGTATGGCGACTCGAACGAGGTGTCGTTCGACCTTGAAGCTAATAAGGAGTACAAGCTCGAGGCTATGCTCAACACCACCCACTCGATTGTGGTGAGATCAAACACGAAGGGAGCAGATGTCTATATCGACAACATATTTAAGGGAAGAATTTCTGACTCTTACAACTTAACCGTCAGCGACATACACCCTGGTAAGCACACCATAAAAGTCAAGGATGGAAGTCTCGAGAGCGTAAAGGATATCGATGTAAACAGTCTAAATATCGACTTTCTCGTAAACCTCGAGAGCGTACGAGCGCAGTTCGTAATCTTTGAGGTTAACCCAAAGAATGCGTCGGTGATAATTGACGGCAAAGACGAATTTCCCGACCAATACGGTATAGTTCAACTAACCAAAAATAACGGAACATACTCTTACATAGTCTCGGCTAAGGATTATCACACAGAGCGTGGCGAGTTTACTGTTAGCGGCAGTAAGGTTGAAAAGAGCGTCTCGTTGCGACCTGCATTTGGTTGGGTAAAGGTTTGGGGACAAGGCGAGCTACAGGGAGCGAATGTATATGTTGATGGCGAATACATCGGCAAAGCACCTATTCTCAGCGACAAACTCTCGAGTGGCTCACACACCATTCGTATTGCTAAAAACTTGTACAAGGCTCGTGAGGAGCGCATCGTAATCGAGGATAACAAGACTCTCGACTATGCGCCAAAGCTCGAGGCCGACTTCGCACGAGTAACCATAAGCGCAGGCGAGGATTGCAACATCTACATCAACGACAAACATCAAGGAAAATCTCCGTGGAGAGGCGAGTTGGCGTCGGGAACATACGTTTTCGAGGCTCGCAAAAACGGTCACCGTTCAACCTCAATATCAAAGACCATCAGCTCTACACCATCGGAGCAAAGCTACGAACTGCCTGCTCCGACACCTATTCTCGGTTCGATTATCGTAAAGAGTACGCCTGCGATGGCAACCGTCTATATCGACAATAAGCAGGTGGGCAAGACACCATTGGTACAGGATATTCTTATTGGTAGTCACGACATTACAGTCAGAAAAGAGGGTTTCAGAGACCAAATTAAAAATATCGTCGTCAGCGAGAGTAAAACTACAGAGGTCGAGTTTGCACTCACAGCTAACCAGGTACAGAGCGCAAGCCAGCCAAAAACCGCTACAACGGTTGGCAATAGCACAGCAAACAATAACAATATCACTACCTATAGCAAGCCATCCGTAAACGACGATGACCCGCCATTCACTAAGGTAGAGCAGATGCCTTCATTCCAGGGTGGAGATATTTTCACCTTCCATAAATGGGTTAATAGCCAACTTCGTTACCCACCGATTGCTTGGAATAATGGTATCTCGGGTCGTGTACTCTTGACATTCGTGATTGAGAAGGACGGATCGCTTACCAACATTCAGGTTCTTCAAACCCCAGATTCGTCGCTTTCGGAGGAGGCTATCCGTGTATTGAAGACCTCGCCAAAGTGGACTCCAGGTAAGCAGCGTAACCAGACTGTGCGTGTGAAGTATACATTCCCTGTTACATTCCGTTTCCAGAACTAAACTAACAAAAGAGCAGTAATAGCGCAGCAAATAAGCCAAAGCGCATCACCCTATTACATCTGAAGTCTACTCTACTCGCCAGGCAATCTCCTCTCGAAGGAGTGTGGCGGTTGGGTTATTGGGAAGTCGGTCGAGAAGGTGTTGCACCGTCTCGTCCGAGAGTGTGACTGCGAGAGCAGTTGCGCCCTGTGCCACAAGGCGATTATTTGAGAAGTGCGCTACAGCCGAGAGTATCGACTCGACAGCGACATCACACTCTACCCCACCATTGCGAGCCGCTGATAGCAGGGCGCAATAGGCAAGCAGAGCATTGTCCGACGAGCACCATTCGGTCAGCAGTGTCACAATTTCGGCTATCCGGCTAAAGAGTGCGTGCGAGGCTTGCTCGGCAACCTCCGAGTTGATAATACCATCAGCCCAGAAGTCGAAGTCCGAAGCCTTGACCTGCTCGGCATCGGCAATCCACAGAGCCACGAGTTGCGCCTCACGAATATGTTGCGTATAGAAATACTCGGCAAGGGCGTGATCGGTGCCAATCTCACGTGCGAGGTTACGAATAGCGTAAATCTGCACGCCATAGTTACGCCCATAGTCTGCGCCAAAGTAGCGCATAGTATCGAGCGCAGCACCATTCATCTCCTTGCGAAGACGATAGAGCAAAAGTCGCTTTTTCTGCTCCAACATAGACTATTTGATTGGGAGTGCAGTTACGCTCTTGCCATAGAGTGGCGATGCAAAGAGGAGTGTATCGACAAGTGTTGCTTCGACAATAAGCGAGCACTTTACCTGCGGCACAATGATATAGTCGGCCGAAACCTTATCCTTAGGGCCAAGCGGGAGCAACAAATCGGAATACTCCTTGTGCGGAGCTGGTTCTACCTTGATTACGATAGGCTTGCCCGAGAGGTCGTCTGACGCAACTACGCCGTTCTTATCGCTGAATCGACACACCATATACTCGTTAGTATCAGGAGTGATAGTCACATTGAAAGTATGCACCTCCTCGCTGACGGTCTCGCCACCGTAGAACATATCGAGACACTCCTTCTCTATGCGTGCAATCTCGTCGAGAGCCGCCTTAAGGCCTGCGCCAAAGACATTCTCGCCCGCCTCGCCTGTAATCAACTCGAGACGGTGCTTGCGCAACGAGAAGATCATCTCGGCAGTAGCCGCAGCCTGCTCCTCGACGGTCTGTGCTGTAGCCGACACCTTGTTCAAAGGCAATGGCAAGGTATATGGCGTCTGCTCAACCGTAGGGATTGCCTTCTCGGCCTCACCCCAAGCCATACGAACGTCGGTAAGCTCGAGCGACGAATACTCAGAGAGGGTTGCTCGCTTACCGAGGTACTTCTGTGCATAGCGAGCATAGACACCTGGTTGGAAGTGCGAGGTGGCAACACGAAGGGTTACATTTACAACTATCGGTTCGGCCTCGGTAACGACCGCCTCGCCCTGCTTGTAGTACAAACCCGCCTTAGTGATATTCTGTGCTACGGCTGTGGATGCAAGTGCTACGACAGCCAAAAGTGCAAAAATCTTCTTCATAAATCTTTGGTTTTATGCTACGAAGGTAGTGCTTTTCCGTCTGATTATCAAAATTTAAGGTAAAAATCTTTGGTCAGCGTGCGATACTCGTCGGTGTAGTCGCCACGTCGATCCTGCTCGATAGTGATTGTTTCGAGTGTTGCGTCAGCTGAGGCGTGGAGCGAAAACTCCGCCATAACACGCTTGATGTCGGTGCCTGTCTTAGGATATACATTGCAGCGACGCACAAGATGCAACTGTGTAATAGTCAGATATTTCTCAAACTCCGTAGTGGGCAAAATCAACGCAAATCGACCATCGTCGGCAAGCAGTCGACAGACCGCATTGTCCAACTCCTCGAAGCTCAAGTCGTGGGTATGGCGAGCCGTTGAGCGCTTGGCATTGGGTGGCAAGAGCGAATCGACAAAATATGGCGGGTTCGAGATTATGAGATCGAATTTTTCGTTCGGATTAAACTCCTGCACGGCACAATTCTCAACTTCGAGACGCTCCGCCCACGGCGATAGGTCAAAGTTCGAGCGAGCTCGTCGTGTTGCGGTTTCGTCAATCTCTACGGCGTGGATTTCGGCTTCGGCATTGCGTTGTGCCAACATCAGCGCAATAAGGCCTGTACCCGTGCCGATATCGAGAATGCGCTTCGCACCGTCGCACGCAGCCCACGCACCGAGCAACACGCCATCGGTGCCGACCTTCATCGCCACATCGTCCTGCTCCACCGCAAATTGTTTGAAACGAAAACCGCCCATAATTTTTGCTTTTAGCCATTGGCTTTTGCAAAATTAGCAAAAAACGGAAAACGGAAAGCGGAAAACGGAAAACTTTTTGTTGATTTATGGCATTTAATGGCATTCGGGCTTACGCCCTTAATGGCATTCGCACTCTTATAGAGTGCTTAATGGCATAGAATAATAATTTGTCGGCTTGCCATTCAGCGAGTGTAACAAGCGATTGCCATTCGTTGTCATTCAATGCCATTTATTATTTGCCGACTTTTTTGCTCATTCGGAAATAAATTGCTACATTTGTAGTGCAGTCTTCGGGCTGTGGACATATAGAAAGTGTTTTTCGCACTCCTTTGTGATAAAATTTGGCGATTTTACGAAAACAGGGAAGCAATTACACTCATTTCTTGTTTAGTTATGGATATTGCACCATTCTTGGTGCGTACCCCATACTATTCAAGTGTGGGGCATTGTTTATCTGTTTTCGGGTTACGCCAAATACCTATCACAAGATAAACGAAATCAACCTCACACTTTCTTTTTTATATTAACCGCACATTCGAGGTTGGTGGGCAAAACTAAAACTTATTTATCATGAAGAAACTATTATGTATTTTTTGTCTATTGCTTTTATGTGGTAATGTATTGGCACAAGACAAAGGATTTGAAAAAGCTATTGAAGCTAATGGAAGTATTGGATTAGACAATTGCACCAAATATACATTTGGAGTAAATTTCATTGGAGGTTATAGGGTCAATCCACACCTCTTTATTGGTGCAGGTTTAGGATATTCATATATTGACGGTTTGTATTATTCTAGTTATGAATATCTCGGAAAAGGAAATTCAATATCGTATAAAAGTTATGATGTGCGTAATAATTTACAAGTATTTGGTAGAGCAAAAGTAAATCTTACTAAAAGTAAAATATCGCCTTTCTTTTTGATAGATTTAGGAGGTACATTCACATTAAGCTCCAATAGTATAAAAATGGCAAATGGTTTCTTCTACGAACCAGCATTTGGTGTTGATTTTGGAATAAAAGATAAACAATCTATTTATGTAATGTTAGGATACAAAGGTACTCAATATCAATATAGAGCCTTTAATACCACATATGGTAGTGTAGGAGATGAAATGCGCAAACAAATGGCAGGAACTTTTTGCTTTCACTTAGGATTTAAGTTTTAAAAAAATCATCTTATTATAACAACAATCGCCAAGCAATACTGCTTGGCGATTTGTTTTAGTTTTCCGCTTCCCGTTTTCCGCTTTCCGTTACTTTAAGAAGCCCTCGATACCTGCGCCGAAAAGAGCGTAATCATATTTTATAGGGTCTGTGACGTCGTGCTGACGGAGAGCAGCTGTAACCTCCTCGACCGCCTTCCAGTCGTTAGCCTGGCGGTTTAGTAACCCCAAAGCACGTCCCATATTGCCCGTATGAAGGTCGAGTGGCAGATAGAGTGCCGATTGTGGTATTCTGCGCCACAAGCCGAAGTCTACGCCTCGCTCGTCCTGGCGCACAAACCAGCGAAAATACATATTCAAGCGCTTACACGACGCACCCTTTGCAATCGAGGAGAGATGCTTCTCGCAGTGGTAAGAGTGCTCGGTTTCGAAGAACTCCTTGCGAAACTCGGCTAACATCTTCGGCACAGAGCCTTCACGCTCATAGAGCCCCTGCACAGCCTCGCCGACACTACCCCACTTCGAGCATAGACCACGCAAGGCGAGTATAAAATCGGTAAAATCTTGGCCATTGAAGGTGCGATGAACATAGCGCAAGAGTGGGCGCAGATCCTCGTCCGAGGCGTTCATCGTAAAGTCGAACGGTGCGTTGTCCATCATCTCGACCATACGGCGTGCGCTCTTGACAATAGCCTTGCGGTTGCCCCACGCAATGGTCGCAGCGAGAAAACCAGCAATCTCCTTATCCTCGGCACGCTCGAACGAGTGCGGAATGCTAATAGGATCGGGCTCGATAAACTCGGTACGATTGTAGCGGTCGTAGAGCGTTTCGAGCAGGTCGTGGAGCTCGTCGAACGAGAGGTTAGAGTATCGCTCCATCGCTCATAACTATTTTACGGTCAGCCATTTCGGCCAAGCGCTCATCGTGAGTTACCATAACGATAGTCTGGCCGAACTTCTCTCGCACCTCGAAGAGAAGGCGCTGAATCTCGTCACGATTATGGGTGTCGAGGTTGCCCGTAGGCTCGTCGGCAAATATCACAGAGGGGCGATTTATCAAAGCTCGGGCGATAGCCACACGCTGTTGTTCGCCACCCGAGAGTTGTGCAGGTTTATGGTCGGCACGATTGGTCAAGCCTACAGCCTCGAGCAATTCAGTTGCACGCTGTTCAGCCTCCTTGCGCTTCGTACCGCCAATCAGAGCCGGCATCATCACATTCTCGAGAGCCGAAAACTCGGGCAAGAGATTGTGGAACTGAAACACAAAGCCGATATGGCGGTTGCGGAACTCGGCTGTGCGCTTCTCGCTCAGGTCGAAAATCTTGGTGCCCGCAATCTCGACCTCACCAGCATCAGCAGGAAGAAGCGTGCCCATAATCTGCAAGAGGGTAGTCTTGCCTGCGCCACTTGCTCCGACAATCGAGACTATCTCCCCCTCCTTGACCTCGAGCGATACGCCACGCAAAACCTCCAACTCGCCAAAGCTTTTGTGTATGTTGCTAACCTTTATCATCGTTCTGTGAATTTTTCGTATAACTTAATGGTCTCGACAGCCTCCTTCACGTCGTGAACTCGCAACAATGTTGCACCCTGTCGCAGAGCCTCCCAATGCACCGCCTGAGTGGCCGATAGCGACTCCTCGGGGGTTATACCGAGTGTCTTGTATATCATAGACTTGCGAGAGACGCCCACCAACAGCGGTTGCCCCAACTCTTTCAGCTTGTGCAAGCCAGCCAAGAGTTCAAAGTTCTGTTCTGCGGTTTTGGCAAATCCGAAGCCTGGATCGAGAGCCACTCGTTTTGACTCAATTCCCGCCTTTTTAATCGCTTGCAGGCGCTCACCCAGCTCTATCACCACATCGGTCGTAATATCGCCGTATTCGGTCTGTTGCAGCATTGTTTGGGGTGTTCCTCGCATATGCATCGCAACGTATGGCACGCCCAACTCCGCAACCGTAGCGAGCATAGCTTCGTCGCCCACACCTGCGGTGATGTCGTTCACGATAACCTCGCCAAACTTCGCAACCACCCTGCGGACAATCTCCGCACGGAAAGTATCTATCGAAATAGCTACCTCGCTCGAGACCTCACGGGTAGCCTTCAAAGCCATCTCTACTCTACTCCACTCCTCCTCGACGGGCACATCCGTCGCATCGTGGCGTGAGGAGTAGCCACCGATATCCACAATCGTAGCACCCTCGGACAAAACTCGGCGTACACGCTCGGCCACAGCCTCGTGAGACTGCGTGCGTGACGACGAATAAAAGGAGTCGGGTGTGGCGTTTACAATCGCCATAACACCCCTGTGCCACAATATGTTATCGAGTTTAGCCATTATTTATCATCTTGAAGCGATAGTTCAACTCGGCAACATCCTTCTCGACATCCTCCAAGTGGATATTCACTATCGCAAAGTCGCAACGAGCCATCAACTCGTCGTCACTCATCTGCGCCTTTATGCGAGCCTCAATCTGCTCCTTGGTTGCGCCATCACGCTCCATTGCTCGCATCACTCGCAAGGGCTGTGGTGCCAAAATCGCAACCTTCTGATCGACCAACGCATCGAAGCCCGACTCAAACAAAATAGCGGTCTCCAAGATGCAGTAGTCGCCCTCCTGCCCCTCTGCCCAGCGCAAAAAATCAGCCTTCACAGCGGGGTGAACAATCGAATTGAGCTTTGCGAGTCGCTCCTCCGAGCCAAAGACCTTCGAAGCAAGGTAGGCACGATTTAGCACGCCACCATCGTAGCACTCCTCGCCAAATTCGGCAACGAGAGCCTTGCGTAACTCCGCCGACTCGTTCATCAGCGCCTTAGCACGAGAATCCGAGTCGTAGTGTGCAACACCTCGCTCGGCAAACATTCGGCAGACGGTACTCTTGCCGCTGCCAATACCTCCGCAAATAGCTACCTTTATCATTTTTTAGGGAGTTCTATTTCGGGAATATTTCCCACCGAGACAAATTTCAAATCGCTAAAGCGCACCGAGAGTGCATCCTGCATCGCTGCGGGCGTGATGTGCATCTTTCTCGAGACGAGAATCGAGTCGGTCTCACCCTCGGGCAAAACCTTCTCCTCAATGATGGTGTGTTTAATCTCCGAGCGAAGCATCTTGGTGCTGTTCGAGGAGTAGACACCGTAGCCCAAGAGGGTTGTTCCCTTGCCCTCGACCACGCACGGCACGACCATACGATGACCCTCGACATCGACACTAACCTCGAAATCGGTAGTGTAGGTGTAGTTCAACTTCGAGAGATACCACAGCGTGAACGATACCGCCAAGAGTACCAAGAACACGGGCGAGATATATCGGCGCAACTTCTGCGCCCAAACCTTCAAAAGTGCATAGAAACGTTTCATATCACAAAGATAGGAAAAATTAAAAATTAAGAATGAAAAAAATTAAAATTATTTTATGGGTAGTCAAGGATATTACAACAAAAAAAGCGCACCCGAAAATTCGAGTGCGCTTTATTATAATAGGTATATATTACCTAAAGGATTACTCCTGGTGTGCCTTCTTAGCCTTCTTGCTCTGCATATCGTATGCCAATGGCGATGCGATAAACAACGAAGAGTAAGTACCAACGACTACACCGATAATCAATGCGAATACGAAGCCCTGGATAGCCTCACCACCGAAGATGAAGATTGCCAAGAGGGTTACGAGTGTAGTACCCGAAGTATTCAAAGTACGCATCATTGTCGATGCGAGTGCGCTATTGATAGTCGACTTGAGGTCACGCTTTGGATAGAGACCAATAAACTCACGAATACGGTCGAAGATAACCACGGTATCGTTGATAGAGTAACCGATGATTGTCAAGATCGCAGCGATGAACGCCTGGTTAACCTCCAAGTTGAAAGGCATTACCGAGTACAAGAGCGAGAACAATGCGATAATCATAAATGTATCGTGTGCGAGTGCTACGGTTGCACCAACTGCCCACTGCCACTTGCGGAAACGGAAGATGATGTACAAGCCGATAGCGATAAGAGCTGTAACAATCGACCATACTGCACCTGTAGTCATATCCTTAGCGATAGCAGGACCGATCTCTACCGACGAAACGATACCATTCTGATCCTTGTCAGTAGCGCTGAACTGATCGAGTGCGATGTCGTAGCCGTAGAAGCCCTTCAATGCACCGTGAAGGATAGCCTCGAGTGTCTGACCACCCTCAGCTGGCTTGTACTGGGTTACGATACGTACCTGATTGTCGCTACCATACTGCTTAACCTCAACTGACGAATTTGCAGCGTCTGCGCCATTCTCAGCGAATGCCTGATCCAAAGCTACACGTACCTCGTCAACCGAAACTGCCTTGTCGAAACGAACAACATAAGCGTCACCACCAGTGAACTCAACACCGAGGTTCAAGCCCTTAACGCTCAACGAGATAACACCAGCCAAGATAATAACACCCGAAACAATGTAAGCGATGAAACGCTTGCCAACGAAGTCGAACTTAACATCCGAAAGCAAGTTCTCAGACCACTTGAACGAGAATGCCAACTTACCACGCTTCTCAACACGGCGATCAATCAACATACGAGTGATGAAGATCGAAGTGAACAACGAAGTCAAGATACCGATGATGAGAGTTGTAGCGAAGCCCTTGATTGGACCTGTACCGAGGAAGAAGAGGATGATACCGGTGATGATGGTTGTCAAGTTACCGTCGATAATCGCCGAGTAAGCGTTTGCGAAACCATCCTTAATAGCAGCGTGAAGACCCTTACCGCCACGCAACTCCTCCTTGATACGCTCGAAGATAATAACGTTAGCATCCACAGCCATACCCATAGTGAGCACGATACCTGCGATACCTGGCAAGGTCAATACCGAGCCCAACGATACAACGCAACCGATCAAGAGGAAGATGTTAACAACCAATGCGATATCGGCCAACAAACCTGCTGCACGGTAGAAGAATGCCATATAGAGGAGAACGAGAACGAATGCCAAAGCAATCGAAATCAAACCTGCGTTGATAGACTCCTGACCGAGCGATGGACCAACAACCTCCTTGTGAAGTACACGTGCAGGTGCTGGCACCTTACCCGACTTCAAGATGTTTGCCAAGTCCTCAGCCTCCTGGATAGTGAAGTCGCCTGTGATAGACGAGTTACCACCCTCGATCTTGCCAAGAACGTTTGGTGCAGAGTATACATAGCCATCGAGAACGATTGCGATGCACTTGCCGACATTCTTACCTGTGATCTGAGCCCACTCAGTCATACCGTTAGCGTTCATTGTCATTGTTACCTCGGCGTTAGCACCCTGCTGTGCGTAGTTTGCCTCTGCGTCCGAGATAGCCGAGCCATCGAGTGGAGCCTTGCCATCAGCACGCTCAACCGAGATAGCGTAGAGCAACACCTTACCGTTTGCGTTCTTATCTGGCTTGATACCCCACAAGAGACGAGCATCCTTAGGGAAGCAGTTGCGTACCTCTGCCAATGCGAGATACTTGTTTACAGTCTCGATATCAGCAGTCGATACAGCACCAACAGCTGCACCACCACGGTAGTTCAAGTCGATGATATCCAACAACGAACGGTAAGCAACCTCGCTGTCGCCACCCTTTGCCTTGTTGTACTCCTGAACATAGCCGTCAGCCTTGATCAACGATGCGATGATAACGTCCAAAGTGCGGTTATCGTTAGCCTTAGCGCCGCTATAAGTAGTCCAGAACTCCAACGATGCAGCACCCTCCAAGAGTTTCTCTACACGCTCTGGATCCTTAACACCTGGCAACTCAACCATAATACGGTTGGTACCTGTTACACGCTGGATGTTTGGCTGAACAACGCCGAAACGGTCGATACGGTTGTTGATAACCTCGAACGATGTCTCGATAGCAGCCTCAGCGTCTGCCTTCAAAATCGAAACAACCTCCTCATTCGACATACCTGCCTTAATCTTGCTATCAGGGCTTACGAAGAGGTTTGCGAGTGGCTGGCCGTTTGACTCCTTATTGTAAGTCTCAGCCAAGATCTCGATGTAGTCGCCATCACCCTCTGATACAGCCTTGTCTGTAGAAGCGAGAGCAGCAGCAAAGTGAGCGTCGTTTACGCTGTCGCCTGCGAGAGCCTTAACAACGTCGCCTACCTGAATCTCGAGCATTACGTTCATACCACCCTTCAAGTCGAGACCGAGGTTCAACTCCTTCTCCTTGCACTCCTTGTAAGTGAACGAGAGGAGACCCAAGTTGTAGACCTTCTGGTTGTACATAGAGTCGAGATAGAACTTCTCCTTGCTTTCAAGAAGAGCCTTGTGCTCTGCATCCTTACGCTCGATAGCAACAACGTGTGCCTGCTCCTCAGCCGAAGGATTCTCCTTAACCTTGATTACATTTACAGACTCCCACTCCGCCTCGCTAACTGCGTAGGTCAAAGCTTCAGACTCTGCATACTCTACGGCCTTGCTCTCAACTCGCTTAGAAACGAATGTGAACGAAAGCTCGTAAAGACAAGCCAAACATAAGAGAATGGCTACCCATTTGATAAAACCTTTACTTTGCATTTGAGTTAAAAATTTTGTTAGTTAATATTATTGTAATTTAGTCTTTTTCCGTCTCTCGCACACACGCAACGCCTGCGCATATGCGATAAATCGTGCAAATATAGTAAAAAATTCCTAATAAACAACCATCTACGCCACATTTTTAACAATTATAACACATATATTGGGGCGTAAAAAACAAGGATGGTCGGCACTTACCGACCATCCTCAACTATTATTTCGGGAATTATTTTACCTCCTCGAACTCTACGTCCTCAGGCTGAGTCTGCTGACCACCCTGCTGACCTGCATTCTGCTGTGCGCCGGCGTTAGGGTTGCCCTGTGCTCCCTGCTGAGCCTGCTGCGCCTGATAAATCTCCTGCGATGCAGCCTGCCAAGCAGCGTTCAACTCTGCGATAGCAGTGTCGATAGCAGCCAAGTCCTGGTTCTTGTGAGCCTCCTTCAACTTAGCGAGTGCGCCCTCGATAGCCGACTTCTTGTCTGCAGGAATCTTGTCGCCATACTCCTTCAACTGCTTCTCGGTAGCGAAGATATTCGAGTCTGCAGCGTTAATCTTCTCGATACGCTCCTTCTCCAACTTATCTTTCTCCTCGTTAGCCTTAGCCTCGTCACGCATACGCTGGATCTCCTCGTCGGTCAAGCCGCTCGAAGCCTCGATACGAATCTTCTGCTCCTTGCCTGTACCCTTATCCTTAGCCGATACGTTCAAGATACCGTTTGCGTCGATATCGAAAGTAACCTCAATCTGTGGCACACCACGTGGAGCTGCTGGAATGCCGTCCAAGTGGAAGCGACCGATGCTCTTATTATCCTTAGCCAATGGACGCTCGCCCTGACATACGTTAATCTCTACTGATGGTTGGTTATCTGCAGCAGTTGAGAAAACCTCGCTCTTACGAGTTGGGATTGTTGTATTTGCCTCGATGAGCTTTG
>JAFYQY010000180.1 GCA_017559685.1 Alistipes sp. | reverse complement strand
TTGTGTAGGGGGGGGGTACGGTTATCGCAACTCCTTTTTTCTGGTTACTATTTGTAAGTATTTCTTGCACCATATTTGCTGGGTATCGTTTTCGATACCCATTTTTTTGTGCTTTTGCTCCTCTTTCTTACTTTTTTTAATTTGGAGATTTAACCTTTTCTTCTTAACTTTGTCTTATAAGTAAAGCGCAACCGAAAATACTTATGGCACTAACGATTCATTCTTCGCTTTTAGAAGCGTGTGAGTCACTACCAATCGGCATCCAAACACGATTGGCGAATCTCCCGTCAGACAATGTCTGTGGCGTGGTTTTTTGTGGTACAGCCGATGGGGTAGAGTACCACGATCTGCTCAGCGAACTCAGGTCGGCAGTCTATGCCTCGCTTGGCAAAAAAGTCCCTGTAACCCTTATTCCGCAACATCTATTGCCCGAGGGCGGTCTCTCGGTTGAGGTTTTTGCGCTCGAGGGCGACTCGAAAATCGAAATCAAGGAACATAATGGAGTCTGCTACGGCATCCTCGAGAGCGATGACGAGTCGTTGCTCTTTGTCGAGGGTATTCCGTCGTCAGATTTCTCGGAGAGTGTTCGCAGCCAGAGCGACGAGGTCTTTGCCAAGTTGGACGAGTTGCTCACTATGTATGGCTTCGAGGTCGATGATATTGTTCGCCAATGGAACTATATTGGCAATATCGTGGCGCAGAGAAACGGCAAGCAGAACTACCAGGAGTTCAACGACGCCCGCTCAGCCTACTACGGCAAGGTCGAGTGGCGCAATGGCTACCCTGCGGCGACGGGCATCGGAGGCTCGTTTGACGGCATCGTTGTGGGTGGAATAGCATTCAAAAAGGCGACACAAAAGGGAGTCTTCCCGATAGATAATCCGTTGCAAGTGGCGGCGCACGTCTATTCGAAGAGTGTGCTTATCGACGACGATGCAAATGCGGTGAAGAGCACACCTAAGTTTGAGCGTGCAAAACTTATCGAGAGCGAGCACGGTGTTTGCTGTTTCGTGTCGGGCACGGCGGCGATACGAGGCGAGGAGAGTATGGATGCTTCGTCGGCACGTCTCCAGACGATTAAGACAATCGAGAATATCGAGTACCTTGTGTCTAAGGAGAATTTGGTACGCTTCGGGTGCGAGCCGTACGAGTTGCGATATATCCAGCTTCAAGTATTTATAAAGTATAAAGAGGACTACGATGCGGTGCGTGCCGAGGTTGAGAGAGCCTATCCTAATCTGTCGGTTATCTACTCGTTGGCCGACGTTTGCCGTAGCGAACTCTTAGTCGAAATAGAGGGTATTTTAATATCATAAAATATTATGAGAACAATTCTAATGTTCATCGTCTGCTTGCTCTTTACGATTTCGCAGACAACCGCTTCGGAGCGATGCAGCGACGAGGTGTTCTACAGAAGAGCCTACCTTACAGTAACGGGAGCGTTGCCTCATCCGCCTACGTGCGAGAAGTTTGTCGACAACAAAGACCCACGCAAGCGTGAGAAGACTATCAGCTGGCTTATTCAGAGCGAGTTGGGCTTGAAGTACATGCAGATGCGCTGGGGTGATATCTTGCGCATCAAGTCGGAGTTCCCTAGCAACCTCTGGCCAAATGGTGTGCAGGCTTACAACCGCTGGGTGTACGAGCAGCTCCTCAATAACGTACCATACGATGTGATGGTGCGCAAGCTTTTGCTCTCGCAGGGTAGTAACTTCCGCTCGCCGGCAGCCAACTTCTATCGTGGCTTCCAGAAGCGAACACCCGAGAATTTCTATGCCAACATCAACCTCCTCTTCTTGGGTAAGCGAGAGTGCAAGGATAATGGCTATCAGTGCTTCTCGCAGATAAAGTTCAAGGATACAAAGGAGTGGAAGGAGGAGATTATCTACATCGACTACTACAAGAATTTGCCTTGGCATCCTATCGTGTTAGAGGATGGCACAACCCTCAAGTTGAAGCCAGATACCGATTGGCGTGAGGAGTATGTGAATTGGCTCACTTCGCCAAACAACCGACGCTTTGCCGAGGTTATGGTAAATAGAATGTGGTATTGGGTGTTTGGCAAGGGTCTCGTGCACGAGCCCGATGATTGGCGTGCCGACAACCTCCCTTTAAACCCCGAGAAACTCAAGGAGTTGACCGACTACTTCATTGCCAAGAAGTTCAACTTGCGACTCTTGTTGAAGAAGATTCTTATGTCGGAGGAGTTCAACTCGAAGATGGCTCCCGAGGGCTTCTATGAGCCACAGCGACTCCCTGCCGAGGTTATCATTGACGCTATTGCTTCGTCTACAGGCCGTTGGCAAACCTATAGCAGCCGTGTTCCCGAGCCGTTCACCTTCTATCCGCCACAGACTCGTGCTACCCACTTGGGCGATGCTACCGTCTCGTCTACCGAGTTGGAGCTCTTTGGTAAGGTCTCTCGTGATGTGTCGTTGGAGAGTCAGCGAAGCAATGCAATTACCTCTCGACAGTTGCTCTATCTGATGAACTCGTCGGAGCTTGAGCAGCGCATCCGCAAGAGTCCTGTTTTGAAGCAGATTTGCGAGAAGAACAACACCGTGCAGCAGGTTGCAAATGCTATCACGCTTCGAGTTTTATCTCGTCGTGTAACCCCTAAGGAGGTCGAAATGTATACCAAATATATGAATGACAACTCGCTGTCGCTTAAGGAGTTGGCGTACGATATTATGTGGATGCAGATAAATAGCAACGAATTCCTCTATAACCACTAAAATCAACAGTTATGAGAAAGATATATCTGACCTTAATACTTCTCTTTGCCGTCTCTTTCGCAGTCGAGGCTCAACGAGCAAAGTCTGTGATTTTGGTATATCTCGATGGTGGCCCGGCACAGACCGACACCTTCGACCCTAAGCCCGAAGCGGGTAGAAATTACTATGGAAATTACAAGGGCGTAGCCAAGACAAATGTCGAGGGCATCGAGATTGGCGAGAAGTTGCCATTGCTCGCAACTATGGCAGATAAGTATACCCTTATCCGCAGTATGACACACGGTAGTAACGCCCACGAGACAGGTCACTACGCTATGA
>JAFYQY010000179.1 GCA_017559685.1 Alistipes sp. | reverse complement strand
GCAGCGATAGTTGCGTTAAACTGCGGTAGCCGAGCTGCTCACATAGGCTTACTATGCTGTGCGCTCGGCTCCTTGTTTGCCTTACTCTCATCTGCTTATAATCCCATTTTGCAGGTGTCGGTTTAGACTTATAAAAAGATAGTAAAAATGACTAATCCAATAATTGTTGCGCCAGCGACTGCGCTGGGTGGTGCTATCGCTGTCATTCGTATGAGTGGCGAGGGATCGGTGGCGCTGTGCGACCGCATCTTTAAGGGGCGTAAACCCCTTTCGGAGGCGAAGTCGCACACGATACACTATGGCACTATTTGCGACGGCGAGCGTGTTGTAGACGATGTTGTGGTGGCGATTTTCCGTGCACCATACTCCTATACGGGCGAGGAGTCGATCGAGATTTCGATTCACGGCTCACGCTATATCGCTTCGGAGGTTATTCGCCTCTTGTGTGAGCAGGGTGCACAGATGGCTTCGGCGGGCGAGTTCTCGCAGCGAGCTTTGGCGGCGGGACGCATCGACCTCTCGCAGGCCGAGGCGGTGGCCGATTTGATTGCAGCCGAGTCACGTGCAGCACACGCTGTGGCGGCTACGCAGATGCGTGGTGGCTACTCAGCTCTGCTCGACGAGTTGCGTGAGGAGTTGCTCAATATCACCTCTCTGCTCGAACTCGAACTCGACTTTTCGGAGGAGGATGTCGAGTTTGCCGACCGTGCAAAACTGCGCTCGATGCTCGAGAATACGGACGATGCCGTGGTGCGACTTATGGAGTCGTTCAAGGTAGGAAATGCTATCCGTGAGGGCGTTGCGGTGGCTATTGTAGGTCGCCCGAATGTGGGTAAGAGCACCCTGCTTAATCGCCTTGTGGGCGACGATAGAGCGATGGTTTCGGATATTGCGGGCACTACCCGAGATACGATAGAGGAGAGCGTCGTGATAGATGATATCCGCTTCCGCTTTGTCGATACTGCGGGCTTGCACGATACCGACGATAAACTCGAAAAGATGGGCATCGAACGCACCGAACGAGCTATCCGCCAGGCACAAATAGTGCTCTATATGACCGAGCCGCAGCAGTCGGAATTGGAGTTGCCTGAACTTGAAGAAGGACAGACTTTGTTGCTGGTTGTCAATAAGATAGATACCTCGTCGAAACGTGATATCGAGGATGCAATCTATATCTCGGCTCGTGAGGGCGAGGGCGTGGATGAACTGCGCAAGGCACTCCGAGCGACAGTCGATACCGAGGGACTTTATAGGGGTGAGGTTGTGGTGTCGAACTTGCGCCACTTCGAGGCGCTGAGCCGTGCACATAACGATATGACGCAGGCGATAGCGGCACTCGACTACGGTATTTCGGAGGAGTTGTTGGCCGAGGATATCCGCTCGGCAATCACCGCCCTCGCCGAAATCACCGGTCGCATCACCAACGACGACATCTTAAAAAACATCTTCTCCCACTTCTGCATCGGCAAGTAGTTGATTTGTGAAAATTGCATTGAGCAGACGTATGAGAATATAACGAAAGAAAGAAATAAAAGTAGCTGACAGTATGCCACCTATTGACAGTCAATACAAGATCAGGAACCAGGAGTTCTTGCAGGAATATGCGCAGAGACCCGGAGTGAAAACTATGTTCAATGGTGTGATGTATCGGGTGATAAACAAGGGTAGTGGCCCTAAGCCTTCGCCTAAAAGTTTTATTTCCGTATATTACACGGGATCGCTTATCAATGGTAAGGTGTTTGACAAAACGCAGAAGGGACACCCTGCGACATTCCGCCTCAATGAGCTTATCACAGGCTGGTCTACCGCACTGCGTGAGATGCCTGTGGGTTCACGCTGGGAGATAGTTATCCCTTACAACCTTGGCTATGGAACACGCTCGGCTGGAGTGATAAAAGCTTACTCTACGCTTATCTTTGACATCACGTTGCTGGACGTGAAGTAAACACACATAACATAATGCAGCGAAAAATAGTAATGAGAGAGATTAATCCAAAAGATACCACGCGAGCATACGCCTTCGAGATGTGGATGCAGGCACCGAATCCTATGGTGACATTCTTCAAGACGCTTGATGTGTCGCGACTTGTGAGAATTAGCCGTAGAGAGGGGCTTAAATTCAATATGTTGATGTGTTACTGCATAGGTCGTGCTGCAGCGAAGGTCAAGGAGTTTTATATGCTCCCCGTGAATGGTAAATTGATGCAGTTTGATACCATTGCGGTAAATACTATCGTTGCCAATAGCAAGGATGAGGTTAGCTCGTGCGACCTACCTTTCAACGAGGATTTGGCGCAGTTTAACAGCAACTATCTGCGACTTACGAAACAGGTTGCGGAGAGTTGCACAGACCACGACCTCTCGGCAGAGAGCATGGTTATCGGCACATCAGCATTGGCGCAGTACGAAATTGATGGTGCGCTGGGAATGTATAGCGGCATTTTCAACAATCCGTTTATGATTTGGGGCAAGTATAAACGAGGCCTATTCAAGAGTACGCTAACCGTATCGTTTCAGTTTCATCACACCCAGATGGACGGCGCGCACGCTGCTCGTTTTCTTAATAATTTGCAGACTGAAATTGATGCTATAAAGATGTAAAAAGTATATAACAAACTATAAAAAACGAAAATTTATGAGCGAAATTACACAGTGTCCTAAGTGTGGCGGAGAGTATGTATATTTTGACGGATCGTTGTATGTGTGCCCCGATTGCGCATACGAGTTCGATGGCGAGGAGAGTGCTGCAGCGACCGACAATGTGCCAAAGGATAGCAATGGCGCCGAGTTGCTCGATGGCGACTCTGTAACCGTTATCAAGGATTTGAAGGTGCGCGGCTCGTCGATGGTTATCAAGCGAGGTACCAAGGTCAAGAGCATCCGTCTTACCGACAACCCCGAGGAGGTTGATTGCAAAATTGAGGGTAGCAGCATAGTGCTTAAGACCTGCTTCTTGAAGAAGTAGAAACTGCCTACTTGTTATACAATTTCTAAATGAAATGGGGTTGCTCAACTTTATGTTGGACAACCCCTTGTTCGTTAAAATTATCTCTCAAGCAGAACCACCTCTTCGGCTTTTAGAGAGTTCGCTACGTCGATTATTCTTTGGTTGCGACTGCCTCGGAAGTGCAACGATAAATCTCGCTCCGCCTCTACGTAGCGTCCGTCGACAATCACATCGCACAACTCCACAAGCTTGCGACGAGTGGGGTGTTGCAGAAGCTCCTCGAAGCGATAACCCGTATAGCACCAAATCGTTTTTGTCGTCTGCTGTTTTATCATCTGCGCCAACTCGATGAAGCCTTCGGGATGAAGCATCGGGTCGCCACCCGTAAAGGTAACATTCATATCGGCATCGACTATGCGTGCAAAGAGCTCCTCCACAGCGATAGCCTCGCCGCCCTTCTCGCTCCACGATTGTGGGTTATGACACCCCATACAATGGTGCTCGCACCCCGCACAATAGAGCGAGGTGCGTAGACCAATACCATCGACGGATGTTCCGTACTTTATGTCGAGTATGCGAATACTATTTGTGGATGACTCTATCATTCAACTCCGCCAATTTTGCTCTGTTCCATCGGTCGGTTGTACCTACGAGATAGCCTGTGATGCGCTGCAACTTATCGATGTTGTCGCTACCACATTTAGGGCATACAGCCAACTCCGACTGTGCATCCTCGTAGCCGCAGTTCATACAGCGGTTGCGGTTGTGGTTTACCGAGCAGTAGCCGATGTTGTGCTTATCCATCAAATCGACGATATCCATAATCGCCTGTGGGTTGTGGGTAGCATCGCCGTCAATCTCGATGTAGAAGATGTGACCACCACGAGTGAGATCGTGATATGGCGCCTCAATCTCCGCCTTGTGCTTAGGCGAGCACTTGTAGTATACAGGCACGTGGTTCGAGTTGGTGTAGTAAATCTTGTCGGTAACGCCCTCAATTACGCCAAACTTCTTGCGGTCGATGCGTGTGAAGCGGCCAGATAAACCCTCGGCAGGGGTCGCCAAAATACTGAAGTTGTGCTGATAGCGCTCCGAGAACTCGTTAGCTCTGTCTCGCATATAGGTTACGATGCGCAAGCCCAACTGCTGAGCCTCCTCGCTCTCGCCGTGGTGCTTACCAACCAAGGCGATAAGAGCCTCGGCAAGACCGATAAAACCAATTCCGAGTGTTCCCTGGTTGATTACACGCTCGATAGTGTCGTGTGGCTTGAGATTCTCGCAACCCGACCACAACGACGACATCAAGAGTGGGAACTGCTTTGCCAATGCGCTCTTCTGGAAGTTGTAGCGCTCGCACAACTGCTTTGCAGTAACCTCGAGCAACTCGTCCAACTTCGCAAAGAAGCTCTCGATACGACGGTTCTTATCCTCGATTGACATCGACTCGATAGCCAAGCGTACGATATTGATTGTCGAGAACGAGAGGTTACCTCGAGCAATTGAGGTCTTCTCGCCATAGCGATTCTCGAATACACGGGTACGACAACCCATTGTTGCCACCTCGTAGATGTAGCGCTTAGGGTCGTTCTCGTTCCACTTCTCGTGCTGGTTGAATGTAGCGTCGAGGTTTACGAAGTTAGGGAAGAAACGACGTGCTGCAACCTTGCAAGCCTCCTGGTAGAGATCGTAGTTTCTATCCGCTGGCAAGTAGCTCACGCCACGCTTCTTCTTCCAAATCTGGATAGGGAAGATTGCGGTCGAGCCACCACCAACGCCCTCGTAGGTTGATTGCAACAACTCACGGATGATGCAACGTCCCTCGGCCGATGTGTCGGTACCGTAGTTGATAGACGAGAATACTACCTGATTACCGCCACGAGAGTGGATGGTATTCATATTGTGGATGAAGGCCTCCATAGATTGGTGCACACGATTAACGGTGCGGTTTATGGCGTGCTGCTTGAAACGCTCGTCGCCCTGCAAGAAGTCTAGCTCTTGGTAGATGTAGTCCTCGATCTCCGCGTCGTAGAGGTGCTTCAAGTCGATGCCTGTGAGCTTCTCGACGGTCTTAATCTCCTCGACATAGCTACGACGAACATAAGGCGCAAGGTAGAAGTCGAAGGCAGGGATAGCCTGACCTCCGTGCATCTCGTTCTGTACTGTCTCCATCGAGATGCAAGCCATAATCGAAGCGGTCTCGATGCGCTTTGTAGGGCGGCTCTCGCCGTGACCCGCCTGGAAGCCGTGCTCGAGAATCTTATCCAATGGGTGCTGGATGCAGGTGAGCGACTTGGTAGGGTAGTAGTCCTTGTCGTGGATGTGGAGATAGTTGTTCTTCATCGCCGACAAAGTCTCCTCCGAAAGCAAGTAGTCGTCCACAAATGGCTTTGTAGTCTCCGATGCAAACTTCATCATCATACCTGCCGGTGTATCGGCGTTCATATTGGCATTCTCACGTGTTACGTCGTTCGATTTTGCATCTACAATCTCGAGGAACATCTCACGAGTCTTCGCCTTGCGGGCGATACTGCGCTGGTTGCGGTATGCGATGTACTTCTTGGCAACCTCCTTACGAGGCGAAGCCATCAACTCCATCTCGACCATATCCTGAATCTCCTCGACCGACGACTGCTCGTTGCCTCGGAACTCGATGCGGTCGACGATTTTCGAGACGAGAATATCATCCTCGCCATTCTCGGTCGTAAGCATCGCCTTGCGGATAGCTGCGGCTATCTTCTCACGATTAAAGCCTACAATTCGGCCATCTCTTTTAACAACTGTCTGTATCATATGGTTAATTTTTAATTATTTACAAACCTGTGATACTGTTGGGGAGTGTTACAGACTGAAATCTTTATTCTGAGACTCTATCTTTAACGCTCTATCTCCCGAAAGCATCTAAAATTTGGATGAAGGCAGGTCTTCTGACTCGTCTCTTCTGTGCGGCCTTCCCACCATAGGCAGTGGCCACAAAGAGTGCACAGAATATATAAGAGACTTACAGCTACGGGAATAGTCTCGGACTCACACCGAAGTTCCCTTTTCATTCTCAGTGATTGACTCCACCTTGAACACCTTAATCTGCTGGCAAAGGTAATAAAAAATCGCAACAATTTATCCTATACAGACAAATTATTACGATTTTTCGTTTGCTCCAAATTTTAGAGTTGCTTTTCTTGTAACTCCGCAGTTTTAGAATTCGAAACCACTAACCTTCTCGCTCTCTCTCACCTTCGGGGATTGTAAAGTATTTACCCTCTTTGTCGTTGGTCTCCCACAGAACTTTGTGACCAAAGTATTGGAGGTAATAGTAGTCGTCACCCATAAGGAACGGCATTACAAAATCGGCAAATGACGAATAACCCCACCAACTCTCCTCGATAAATAAGAGATTCTCACGGTAGTCTAATTTTAGACTATTGGGGAACTCTTTGTAGAAGCGTGAGTTTACTATTATATCGTATATTTTTGAGGCGTTTTCACCCTCGATAGCAATCCATATATCTCCGCAGCGGTCGCTCATAATCTTATCCTCCTCCTAAATTAAAATGGCATATCTACACTCGCTCGACTATTTCTTATATCCTCTTCCTTTTGCAGCTCATACTCAGTCTTTGGTGGGCGGACAAAGTATTTCGCCTCATCATCATGGACATCGTAGTAGTGTGTTACTCCATCTTCGCCACACTCTTCCATCCAGTAAAATGTATTGTAGTCTATCACGAAACCCAACAACTCACAAACCCAAGAGACACCATTGCCATTGATGTGTTCTACTATTCGCAATATGTTATCATCATATGAGAACTCTATCGATATATTTTCATCGCAAGCTTGGGGCGTGTGTTGATGCTTAACGAAGTACGACTCCTTGAGAATAGGATATATCGTCTTTGCGTAATCGTCCTCAATCACAAAGCTTATTTTCTTAAACTCTTTTGCCATAATGCGCTACTTCTCTTTTAGTGATTCAAGAACCTCATTTACCATTTGCAACTCGTTGGGCATATTAAAGTATTTACCCTCGGTATCGTTTGCCGCCCAGTTGACAATTTCACCACTATTCAAATCGATTGAATAACCAAGTTCATAGTCCGCCTTGCCAATAATAAATGGGAGTGCAAAGTCGGTAAAATTATAGAAATCTGTGTTGCTATAGCATACCAGAGTAATTATTAGCACACTATTGTGATAATCCAGTTTTATCTGATCTGGAAACTCCTTGTAGGTGCGTGAGTTGACTACTATATCATAGAGTTTCCTTGCATTATCGCCCTCTATTGCGTATTTAATAATATCGATTTCGCTCCAGCTCATAACCTTATCCTCCTCCTAAATTAAAATGGCATATCCTCACTCGCTTGACTCGTTCTTCTCTCCTCTTCCTCTTGCAGTTCATACTCAGTCTTTGGTGGGCGGACAAAGTATTTACCCTCCTCATCATTAACCTGGTAGAATATAGGCTTACCATCATAGCTACGCTCCCACATAGAGTAATAGCTATCGTAGTGAATCAGGAAGTCGAGAAGCTCGGTAATGTAACCAGCCCGACTTTCGGTGGTGTGTTCCTCGATATAGAGCACGCCATCCTCATATTTATAATCTATCGCATACTCCCTGTCGCCCTCCGATTTTGGCAACTTCTTATTTTTGCCCACATACGACACTTGCAGAGCGTCGTACACCTTCTTGGCATCGTCGCCCTCTACCACATACTTGTAAACATCAGATAAATTACTTCTGTCGTTCATATTTTGTCGTGTTTAGTATGAAACAACTCTTTAGATCCAAGCGACATTTTGAAAATCGGCAGAGCGTTTAGAGCTTCTAAAATCTTTTTAAAAAATCCATAGTGTCTTTTATCATATACATTCAACTTTTACATTCAACTTTGAAAAACCAAATAGATATTCCAAATATAGAACTTTTTCGAAAAATTTCAAAAAAATCTTTAGTAGCCTTTTTGCTGCCTATGGCTATCTTTCTGATATATAGCAAAATAACAACTAGAAAAAGTTATTTTTCTTTACACGTAATCATTGTTATTTTGTCCTCGTCGTCTGTCTCTACTTGCAGAGTGTATGACGGCGAAATATCCTTCAAAAAGCACGCTGGAATTACCTTTTGCAACCATAGCGATGCGGCTCTTATGCACAAATCATCGCTGTCGAACTCGGCAGGGAGAAGATGTATCGAACATCTCTTAATTGATATCCCTTGATCCTCGACAACATCTACAAACTCGTACTGTCCCTTTATGCCGAACCTTTTCTCGACCTCGCTTTGCAATTCAGCGAGTGTTCGCTCCGGATATAGCAAAAGACGTAATCCCCAATCTAAATCTCTGCTTATTCTCATAAGTTAGTTATTTCTTTGTCTTCTTTTCGGGTGCGAGTTCTACGATTTTGTCGTGCAACTCTTCGGGCAGACGCTGCTTGTAGTAGTCAACCTTCTTGGCAGGTACATAGATTGTGGAGAGGGAGTCACATCCATCGAATACATACTCTTCAATCTTATTCACTCCAACAGGCAAGGTTACTGTGACAAGTGAGGTGCATTTTTCGAAAACAGACTCACAAATCTTAGTTACACCTTTTGGTATGGTAATGTTCTCGAGCAAGGAGCAACCCAAGAAAGCAGACCCTTCAATCACTTTTACCGAATTTGGAATAATTGTTGACTTGCAGCCAAAAAGAAGAGCATTTGTTTCTGTTTTAACAATTGCATTACAGCTCTCTCTAGAGTCAAATATTGGGTTGCCTTCTGCCACCATGATACTCTCGAGCGAAGAGCAATACCAGAAAACACCCGTTCCAATCTCCGTTACCGATGCAGGAATAGTGAGACTTCGAAGCGAGGTGCAACCGTTGAAAGCAAACCATTTAATCTCAGTTACCGACCCGGGGATAACGACGCTTTCAAGCGAGGTGCAACCGGAGAACGCCGACGCTCCAATCTTAGTTACCGACTCGGGAATAGTGATACTCTTAAGCGAGGTGCAACCTTGAAAAGCTTTGTCTTCAATTACCTTCACACCCTCTGGAATAATGGCCACGCCATCCTTAATTTCAAATTGTTTCATAAGTTTTGCAATGTTTTGTTTTTATTCTACCCAAATAATATAGTAACTTTTTCGAAAAATTTCAAAAAAATCTGCAATATCGTGTCGATTTTATTGTTGCCTCATCGGGCTGAGACATACAAAGATATAAAAATATTGCCGAAAAAACAAAGTCTCAAAAGCCTATTTTACGCCACTTGAAGGGCGAGATTTGCACCCTTTATTACTCTTTTTCGGATGTTTTATGGTCGGAATGTGTCGATTTTTCGAAAAAAATACCTACCTTTGGTATCGAAATATATTCGATAAAGCGATTAAACCTTAAAAACTATAGAGCGATGTTGAAATTTGTAATCATTCTTTTTGCCGCTTGCGTGATGCTTGCACCGCAGGCGTATGGCCAAAGTAAAAAGGTTCAGAAAGAGGGTCAGAAAGTGGAGGCTCAGCAGGAGACTCAGAAGCAGGCGAAAACCGAGGATAAGAGTGTTCTCGAGCGTATGTCGGAGAGTCTGGATAATCGCAACTTTAGCGACGATATGCAGGCGCTGAGAGAGGGTGTGAAGAAGGCCGCCGACAAGACCAAGGAGAAGGTCGAGGAGTACACCCCCGAGGTTAAGCAGTTGATGCAGAGCGTCGGCGAGTACTTCAAGCGCTAAAGATTAACACTAATGACAACAAAAAGTGGCTCAGGAGATATCCCGAGCCACTTTTTTAGTAGGGTAGTACCCTCGATATTGTTACTCCTCGGCAGGGATGACCGCAAGGCTGGTGAGACCATTTTTCTTGCCTACGACATAGGTCTGGGCGAGAGTCGATCCCTTTTGGATAAAGTCGCTCAACACCGCCTCCTTGCCAAGCGAAAATTGAAGACACGAGAAGGTGTCGCCTTGGCGCATCTTCGAGTTCTCGCAATGCTCGGCGATAAATTGGTTATCACCCAAGTAGCGCACCTCGCAGACTCTGTTCGGAAGCCAGCCGATACGCACCTTTGCTCCTGCGGTGAGCTCTGCCGAGATTACGCTCTCGACATTGAAGAGCGTCGACTCGCACTCGGCATCCAACGCCTCGCAAAACTTAGCCCAAAAACACCCTGCGCCATATTGTGATAGCACATCGAGTGTGCGAAGCGATACGGTGTCGTAACCTCGGGTGGAGTAGCCCCAAACACGCTCTAATGTACTCTCGGAGATGTGCTGTCGTTGCTCCATTTCGATTACGGCAACCAACGCAACAAAGTCGGAGTGAACCGACAAATTCTTGCCGAAACGCTCCTCTACGCACTTACGAAGTGCTGCAATCTGCGGTAAATTACTCTTGATACTCATTGTGGTACAAAAATAATTTATTATCTTTGAACTCGCAAACCTGAACTATGGAAATAGAGAGCGCTATATTCGATGCTGTGCCCGAGCAGGGTGTGCAGATGGAGTGCTTCGGTGACTTTAAGTTGCTGAAAACCACCGCTTATGCGCAACTATATCGCGCTTCGAAGGCTGGCAAATATTTTCTTGTAAAGACAACAAAAGACGATACGGAGCGTCAACTTGCGATGCTTCACCGAGAGTATGAACTCGCCATTGGATGCGACCATCCGCACATCGTTCATACCTTCACCTACGAGGCGAATCTTTCAGTTGGTGCGGGCGTGATAATGGAGTATGTCGAGGGTAGAACGCTCAAGGAGTATCTCGCCGAAAACCCATCGAAAGCGGAGCGAAGACGAATCTTCGAGGAGTTGCTTTCGGCTGTGGGCTATCTCCACAAACGAGGGGTTATTCACAACGATCTCAAGCCCGAAAATATCCTTGTCACCCACGCCGATAATAGACTAAAATTGATAGACTTCGGCTTGGCTGACAGCGATGCCTATTTCGCTCTGCGAACACTCGGTTGCACACCTCGCTACGCCTCGCCCGAACTGCAGGCACAGAGTGGTGTTATAGATGCACGAAGCGACATCTACTCGGTAGGTGTGCTTATGGGCGATATCTTTGGTGGAAAACATCGTCGAATTGCCGAGCGATGTCGAAATGCAAAGCCCGATAACCGATACGCCAATATCGAGGCGTTACAACTCGCCTGGAAGCGTCGCAACCTTCTATCGAAGGTGCTACTTGGCGCTGTGGCGTTAGTCGTGTTTTTCCTTCCGCATTTCCTCTTTGTCCAGACCTCTCTCGAGGAGCGTGCCAAGCACAATGCCAAAGAGAAGTTATTTGCACAGATTGAGAGCGATGTAGATCAGATATATTAGGCGTGCTCGGAGTTGATGTCCCGAGAGGTCTATCGCGATTTTACAACTCGCCACTTTGTCAAGTTTTATGACGATGTCGCCAAATACCAGGCGGAGAAGATTATCACCATTCCCGATATGGAACTAAACTCGCTTGCGACAACCGTATATACACTTCAATACAGCAAGCGTATCACTCTTTTGCTGGAGCAGTCCGAGAAACTTCCGCTTACGAGTGAATGCAATCTGTCGCCCGAGGAATTCCTATTCTATCAAGACCTAATAGGGTCGGGTAGTCCCTATCGTCCCTACAAAAAGGAGTAGCTAAAGACAAGAAAAGACAACTCCTAAAATCGGAAAAATCCCTATCTTTGTCCAGGCAATAGCCCAACCTGAATAGTGCGTAAAAGCGATATTTTTTTTAGGGAGGGGATTTTTTTGTCAAATATTTTTATTATATTTGTGAAAATATTTCGATTTACACGCAAGTGTTTGTCGTTCTCGCTGATGAACCTAGGAAATTCATTTACGGTAAGAGAAGACGAACCCTTTCGCAAGTTCGCATATATATATCGGTATATGTGGGCATAGCGTGGGCTATTGCTTTTTTCTTTACCACGGCTTTCCTAGGGCCAATCAGCGGAGATTAAGTAATTAGTCTGCGCTTCTTGTTTTTTATAGGGCGCATACTTTGAGGGAGTGAACAAAAACTAACCCAAAAACCTAAACTTAGTATGGCTATCTTTGAATCTGCATTTGAAGTCGGTGCCTCGTTGTTGATAGCAGGCATCGTAAATCTTCTCTATTTTGGTCTTGCACCTAAGTTTAAGAAGAAGGACAAGAATGGTCGCATAGGCGTGATGTTCTTCTGCTTCTTGATAGCGCTAGTGGGCGGAATCATAATGCTCGTATCGTAAATTATCACTAATAATCTAAAACTATAATTATTATGGCACAAACAGTTAAGTACAAAGAGTATGTCATTACCCGTGAGGATAATGGTAGTGTAGCCGTTACAAAGGGCGGTGAGTTGCAGTCAAACTCTAAGGCTGCATTGAAGGAGGTCGCTGCTAAGGTTGGCTTCGAGGTGGAGGATAAGTGGAACTCACAGCAGGTGGGTGTAAAGCTTATTGCTTATTTGGAGAAGAACAATCTCGTAAAGGTTGACAATCTCGAGGCTAAGGTTGAGGGTTCGGCTTCAGAGGTTGCAAATGCAAAGGTAAAGGTGTATGGTAAGGCTCAGAACCGTACCGTACTCGGTATTGCACACGCTTATATGATTATGTATCCTCACGCAAAGCTCGAGGATCTTCGCAAGGCGTTCCCTAACAGCCTTAACCCTGCAACCAACACAGAGGAGTTGTTCGTATATGCAACAAAGCCAACTCCTCAGGGCGAGTTTAAGACATACTTCGACCAGCCAGAGGAGCTCCTTATGATGGGCGACGGCAAGAAGGTACAGGTTGCAATGATGTGGACCAAGCAGCCATTCGAGAGATTCGTATCGCACGCAAAGCAGTATGGTATCATCATCGCTGACTACGAGAAGGCTGAGGGCGGTGCAAAGAAGGGCGGTTTCCGCTTGGAGTACCTCAATGGTTATGTGCCACCAAAGGCATCTCAGAAGAAGTCGTTGTGGTGGGTATGGTTGCTCCTTATCCTCTTGTTGGGTGGTGTAGCAGCATTCTTCGCTCTCAAGGAGCCTGAGGTAATCGAGAAGACCGTAGAGGTTGAGAAGATTGTAGAGGTTGAGAAGATCGTATATGTTGACCATATCGAGGAGATCGAGAAGAACTTCAACGCAGCGCAGTTCGTTCAGGGCAAGGCTGAGTTGTCGGAGGAGGCTAAGTTCGTGTTGCACGACCTTGCTAAGGAGTTGCAGAAGCACGAGGAGGTTAAGCTCCGCATCGTAGGTCACACATCGTCGGAGGGTGATCCTGTATTCAACCAGAAGCTTTCGGAGGCTCGTGCACAGGCAGCTGTTGATTTCTTGGTTGGCCGTGGCGTAGATGCTTCACGCTTGGAGGCTGAGGGTAAGGGCTCGAGCGAGCCTATCGATGAGAACAACCCTGAGGTTAATCGTCGCACCGAGTTTATTATCTTGGACTAATCTAAATCTTACTTATATATAATTACTATGGCAGTTAAGAAGACATCGGTCAAGAAGACCAAGGACGGTACTGTTGATAAGCGTACCAAGGAGGGTAAGGCTATCGCTGCTCGAATGGCGAAGGCTCGCAAGGAGAAGAATAGTTTGAAAAACCGTATTAAAAGATTGTTCAAGTAGAGTATGAATACCAATATTAAACATCTTGCAGCAATCGCTGCAACAGCAATTTGGGCTGACGGAGAGTATGATGAGGCTGAGCAGATTGTCCTTGAGGAGATCGCAGAGGCTTTTGAAATAGATGAGAAGGAGTTGAAGGCTGAGGTTGAGTCGGCACTTCAGGAGATTGAGAATCAGAGCGAGGAGGCTGTTGATGCTTACTTGAATGCTCACGCTGCGGAGGTTGCAGAGGACGAGGCAGAGCTTGTTTATATGGCAGCGCTCCAGATTGTACTCGTAGACGGCATTTTGTCGGCAGACGAGGTTAACAACTTGCTCTCGATTGCTTCGGCACTCGGTTTGGGCACCGACACAGCAGTTTTGCTCTTGGCCGATATGGTTAAGGAGGAGACTGAGTTGACCGTTGAGTTGTAATTTGTTGCACACCATCCTTGACGGGCAAGACCTGTCAAGGGTGGCGTGTTAAATAGCTTATGAAATTATGGGAATTTTGAATAATTTGATGGATAAGTTCAAGAATGCTGAATTTACCGTCGCACCAAACAAGAAACTTAAGACATTGTCGGCAGACTTCAAGAAGTCGTTCAATCTCACTCTCGTATTCTACAAGGGTGCTCAGATTGCAGATGGCGACTTGACT
Organism: Alistipes sp.; assembly: GCA_017559685.1. The sequence continues at coordinate 11,004 of JAFYQY010000179.1, read as the reverse complement.
CTCGCTGCACTTAACAAGAAGACAACTAAGGATGTTCACTCGAAGGCTGATGGCTTGAAGATCAAGGCGAGTATGAAGGTGGGCGACGCCGAGAAGTTGTTCGACACAAACTTCGGTGTTACCGTACAGGTTAAGGACGAGAAGGGCGTAAAGCTCGTTCCTAACGGCATCACTCTTGGTCAGGCAGCTCGTGGTGAGTATTAGTCTATGAAAGCCCTAATCGACATAGTTAGAGAAGATGTCTTTGCCTTTTTGGAGAGCAACGAGGAGCTGCTCTTCAATGAGCGAGACTTTCAGATGCACCTTGCCACTTGGTTGCGTAACTCGTCTGCCTCGTACGACGATGTGGACGTGGAGTATTACGTGCCGAGAAGCGAGTTGGATAACTATGTGTGGGATAGCGAATTGCGACTTGATGTTGTAGTCAAAAAGGATGGCGAATATCTCCCCGTTGAGCTGAAATATAAGACCAAGAAGGTTGAGCGCCAAATCTTGCGCTTCGATGAGCCGATGCACGAGAAAGTTGTCGTGATGAAGAATCAGGGAGCCCAGGATTTAGGTATGTACGACTTCTGGAAAGATGTGCGCCGAGTAGAGTTGGTGCGCAATCGTTTCGAGAGAGTGAAGGGTGGCTTGGCGGTCTTTGTGACCAACGATCCGCTTTATACTAAGGCGAGCAAGCCGACGTCGAATAACTATCTGCTCAATATGGCCGAGGGAACTCCCCATTCGAAGCAGAAGCATTGGCTCAATCCGGAGAGTACCTGCGCAAAGACACATCCGAATTTCGATGTGGAGCAGGAGTATACCATCAAGTGGCATAGCCGAGAGGTAGATAACGTTGTGTTCCACTACTGCGTAGTTAGTGTGTAACACAGAGATAACAGAGTATTTGCTAATCATTAAAAAACATTAAAACTTATGGCAAAAAAGTCAGTTGTAGCAGGTGAGTATATCTTGTCTGTATTGGAGAGCGGAAGCGTTGAGGTTCACCGTGTTTATGATAACGTTAAGGGTGCTTTGCGTGAGGTTGCTGAGAACGAGGGATTTGAGTATGACCCAAATTGGAATACTCGTCAGTTCGGATCGAAACTTATCGATTTTCTTATTGAGAAAAACAATAATTAATTAACCATTTTTTATTAACCATTAAAAAACAAAACTATTATGGCAGATTTTAAGTTGGATGGCCGTATGAAGGTTAAGAGCCTTAAGGCTGAGTTTAAGAAGTGTTTTGGCGCATCTTTGCGTGTTTACAAGAGCGAGAGCTGCAAGGGCGCATTCGCTGACGACAACGCTACACTCGCATCTATCCGTGCTGAGGGTAAGAAGGGCGGCGAGCTCGTAGTAGGTGGCAACCTTAAGGTTGGTAACTTCGAGAAGAAGATCGCTGAGCTCTACGGTATCGGTGTTCAGGTAGCTAACGCTGACGACAGCAAGTTGGCTGACAATGAGTTGACACTCGCAAAGGCAGGTAAGTAATTCTTGCTCATTTAGGTATGTGGGGTTTGATCGCCCCACATATCACTAAAATATCTCAACGATATGATTTTAGTTATAGCTTACATAATCAATCTGTTTGCACCCCTCATCAACCCTATGGGTGCCTTAGGACTCATCGGCTGCATCGTCTACGACGATTTGCATATTCTTGGTGTTGCAGGCCCGTGTTTTATTGCTGGTGCTGTTTTCGGAATCTTGGCATACCGCAACGATATCCCACCTCGTTGGAGTTGGGCGAAGTCGAAGAACGACATCTTCAGATTCTCGATTTCGGCAGTACTTGGCTATGCAGTAAGCGTTGCGATGTGGCCTTGCGCCATCTACCTCGTGACATTGATTTTAGAACTTGCAGCATTACAATAGTATGAAAAAGGCTTTTAGTTATATAGGCAATGCGCTCCTTTTCAATAAGGGGTATCGAAAGGCGGGATTTCTTTTCTGGTTCCTTATCGCTTCGGTACTTGGCGGTACTGCAGATTATTTGTCGCAGGATGATATCGAGTATCAGTCCGAGTATGTGCTCCTCTGCTCAAAGGGCGACTTCGAGGGTGCTCGCAATATCCAGGATAAATACTATACAGCATATAGCAACAAGTTTGCTGCGTGGCGAGGTGGTAAATGGAACGATAGAGAGGCTCGTGCGGCAGGAGAGAAGTACCACTCGATTGTGGCATACATCTTCTCGCAGGAGATAACATCCATCTACTATGGTGGCGTTGAGGCACGTGAGGATAAACTTATCAGCCGTCTTATGGCAATACCATCCGAGGGTGCTCCACTTGCCGAGGGTAGTTATGGCAACGGTATGTTCTACGATAACGATGCGGCTGTAGGCAATAGTATGGCTATCGACCACGTCGTGTATCAGTCGTGGGTGCGCTTCTATAACGACCGTTGCGAGCAACTCCTTGACCTTGCATTGGCGGACAACAATAAGGAGTTTGCCAAGAGGGTGGCACGCCTGTATAAAGCAGAGATTACAACCCAATTTCAGCGTGATACGCTGTTGGGCGATCGTTATAGCGTCGCTACGGTATCGTATGACACCTCACGTTGCGAGGCGGCTGTGCGACGTGTAGAGTAACAGAGGAACCGAACGACCTAAAAAATAGGCTTATGAGCAAAGAGTATTACAAGAAGAAGATTATCGATCTGCGAGCCGATATCGTCAAGGAGAAGGAGGCTAAAAAGCGTGATAACGAGCGTTATGCGTCGTTGATTAAGGGCGCTTCGTCAGCTTCGTCGAAGGCAAGCTATCGCAAGAGCAAGGTTGATGCTGCGGCTCGCCACGACCGAAATATCGAGGGCTATAAGCGTCAGATTGAGAGCGCAAAGGAGTCTCTCAAACGCTGTAAATAAAGTAAAACAACCTTAAAACTAAAATATTATGGCTACTACAACTAAGAAACCTGTTGCCAAGAAGGCGACAACTACAAAGAAGACTACAACCGCCAAGCCAGTAGCAAAGAAGACTACAAAGCCTGCGGCAAAGAAGACAACTACAGCTAAGCCTGTAGCAAAGAAGACCACTGCTACTGTAAAGACGACTGAGATTTCTGTAACAGGAAACAAGAAGATTGATACTTTGCGCAAGGAGTTCAACAAGAAGTTCCCATTCTTGCGTTTAGGCATTTTCTATAGCTACGCTCGTCAGCAGGTTGCAAAGGGTGAGGCTATTACTCCGATTGATGGAAGCAAGACGCTTGCATCTGTACGCCGTGCAGATTCGGGTGGCGATATCTCTATCTCGGGCAACAAGAAGATTAAGTCGTTGGAGAAGGAGTTTGATACTGTATTTGGACTCTATTGCCAGGTTTGCTATACAAATAGCGAAGGCAGCCGCTACTACACATCGGGAAGTGCAGACGAAAAGACTCTTGCTACATTCAATGCCGAGTGTGAGAAGAATGGTTGCAAGAAGGGTGTTTGGAAGTAAGTACCATCTGTAACCTGAATAAATTAACACCGTACAGCCGTCTGTAATGGGCGGCTGTAGGGTTTATAATAAAACCTATATTTATGATTATTAAGCGATTGTTGAGTTTACTTGCTGTGGCAATGGTGACTTTTACCGCTGCAGCTCAAGATGATGTCGAATTTACGGCAGACAGACCTGGCGCATCTACAGGCCCAGGCACTATTGGCAAAGGTGTTGTTCAACTTGAACAGGGTGTTCAGTGGGATGGCGAGGATGCAAGTGGCACCTTCACATTCAGCAGTACATTGCTCCGCTATGGCCTTTTCGACGGAATGGAGTTGCGTTTGGGTGGCGATGCCCTTATCTACAACGATAATGGCTGGAAGCCTGCATTTACGGGTCTCACCCTCGGTACAAAAATTAAGTGCTACGAAGGCAAGGGCGCAATACCAGCTATCTCGTTGCTCGCAAACATCTCTATACCTAAAACAGGTAACGAAGGTTTTGTTGTTGAACACTTGGCTCCATCGATCTATTTGCTCTTCGAGAACCCTGTAAATGATTGGTTGAGCATTGGCTATAATGTAGGAGCAGAGTGGAACGGATCAAATCAATATCCTTCAACATTCGTTGCATTGTGCTTAGGTTTTTCGATCACCGAGAATTTAGGTTGCTTTGCCGAGAGTTATAACTACTTCTCGAAACTTGGCAATGGCTATTTTGCCGACTTCGGATTGAATTATATGGTGGCACCACGTGTTCAGCTCGACCTTGCTGCAAATATCAATGTGTGTAACCCAAAGAGTTGCTGGGCAGTAAGTTGCGGTGTGGCTTGGCAAATAAACAACCCTAAATAGAACAAAATATGAAATCGAGTATTATTGATGTTCCTCGTAAACATACCCAGGAGGATCTTTTTGGCATTCAAGTATATCAGAATGCGTTGATCAAGTATATCAAATTGACCGATACGCCTATCACTATCGCATTGCAAGGTGAGTGGGGTAGCGGTAAAACCTCGTTGATGAATCTGCTTCGCTACAACCTTTGCGATGTGGATAATGCACCATACTATCCTGTTTGGATAAACACTTGGCAGTACTCCCTGATGAAGACTCCAGCGCAGGCTATCATCTCGATTTTGGAGGGTATCATCAATCAGATTGGAGCTCTCAGCTCGAACGAGCAGAAGTGGCAGGAGAGCAAGCGTAAGATTGGCGGTCTTTTCAAGAAGATGGCAATCGCAGGAACTAAGGCTGCAGTAGGCGCTGTAGGTATCGATTCGTCTTTGGTTGACGATGTTATGGATGGTGGCGATTCGGCCTCGTCTGATATTATGCAGCTCAAGGAGGAGATATCAAAACTCATTGCCGATGCACTTGCGAAGGATAGCGCAAAGTGTGGTTTTACCTTCTATATCGACGATCTCGACCGTATTGACCCACCTGTGGCTGTCGAGATATTGGAGTTGTTGAAGAATATCTTCGACCTCGAGAAGTGTGTGTTCGTTCTCGCTATCGACTACGACGTGGTTATCAAGGGCTTGAAGCCTAAGTTTGGCGAATTGACCGACGCTAACGAGCGTGAGTTCCGTTCGTTCTTCGATAAGATTATTCAGTTGCCATTCTCGATGCCTGTAGCATCGTATAGTGTCGATACATTCTTGGTGGATGCGTTGAGCAAGATTGAGTTCTTTTCGCAGAAGGAGCTCGAGGATGCATCTTTGGCTGAGAAACTATCCGAGATTACTCGCCTGTCGGTGGGTACAAATCCTCGTTCGTTGAAGCGCCTTACCAACACCCTTGCGCTTATCTCTATCATCTACGAGGAGCAGAAGGGTGGCTCAAATTCGAACACTTTGCTCGATAAGCTTATCAACTATGCGCTTGTCTGCATTCAGATTGCCTATCCTTACATCTACAACCAACTTGCCGAGGAGCCAGACTTTAAGGCTTGGAACGAGAAGATCGCTTCAAAGCTTAAGCTTCGCCCACTTACAGAGGATGAGACTGAGCGACTCAACTCGACCGAGGAGTTCGATGACGAGTGGGAGAAGGTTGTATTCCGTATGTGCCAGAAGGAGACATTCTTGAGCAATAGAGTGTTTAGTATCTCTGCGCTTCTCAACAAGATAGCAGAGATAGTGGGTAACGATGAGCATTTGGGCGAGATTATCGAGGCAATTCTCGAGATGTCTGCCGTGACTAACCTCAAGGCATTTGATACAGCTCCTAAGGCTAGTACGGGAGTTCGCAACTACGATAAGTATGCGGTCAATGGTACTGGCCGATATGGCAAGGGAAAGATGGTTGAGGCTGTCGTAAATACATACGTGCAAAACAATCCGTCAATAACTATTGAGGCATTGAAGGAGGTATTCCCAAATCATTTGCTGAAGGGGTATGGTGTAATTCGTACTGAGGATGGTACTATCAAGGACTACAAGCGTTTCTATAAATCGGAACTCGCTGACGGTACTGTCTTTTACATCTGTAATCAGTGGGGTAAGGATAATACCGACAATTTTGTGCAATATGTTAATAAAAATATTGCTGGCATCAAGATTACGAATGTTGAATAATTCCAGGTGTGAGAGTTTTACTTACTGGTTTTGAGCCGTTTGGAGGTCACTCCGAAAATTCGTCGTGGGTGGTTGCAGAGGCTGTGGCTTCACAAGGTGTTGAAGGTGCGAATATCGTGCTGGAGCAGATGCCTGTGAGCTTTATGCGTGCTGGAGCCTCGCTGCGTAAGGCGGTCGAGGAGTGTCGTCCAGAGTGTGTCGTGATGCTCGGGCAGACGGGTGTGAGCGATTGCGTAAAGTTGGAGCGTGTGGCGCTCAATCTTATGGACTCGACGCTTGCCGATAACGACGGCTACAAAGCCAATGAGGAGACCATACACGAGGGTATGCCGTTGGCGTTTATCACTCCGCTACCTATTAAGGCTCTGTGCTCGGCAGTTAAAGCGCAGGGTGTGGCGGCGAAGATATCCAATTCGTGCGGGCTCTATGTTTGCAATCGTCTCTACTATGAGGCGTTGGCGATGTGCAGTGAGAGCGATGCTATGCAGGCTATTTTTGTGCATCTGCCACTCTACGATGGTCATCCGTCGGTTAAGGAGGGACAGGCGACAATGCCACGAGAGAATATGATTAAAGCGATCCAAACAATAATTGAAGAGATATGTCAAAAGTAACAAAATTTAAGAAGCAGTTGGCGAGGGTGTTCGATGGCGACCTTCGTACCAATCAGTGGGAGAATATCGTTGACTATGTCATCATCGGACTGATTATTATCAGTACGTTGTCGGTGTTTATCTCGACCTTTGAAGTGTCGCCTTTGTGTGAGCGCATACTCAATATTATCGACACTATAACCGTTATCGCTTTTACCATCGAGGTGTCGCTTCGTATCTGGGCTGCCGACGAGTTGGACGAGAAGTATAAAGGCTTCTGGGGACGTATAAAGTATTGTTTCTCATTCTACGGTCTTATCGATATTCTCTCGACCTACACCTTCTACATCGAAATGGTCATCCCGTTGCCATACTCGATGCTCAAGTCGTTACGAGTATTGCGCTTGTTGCGAGTTTTCCGCTATATGCGCTCGTTTAGATTGTTGCAGGAGGCTATATCGTCGAAGGCGAAGGAGATGTTTATCTCGTTGCAGTTCCTCGTAATCGTTACGCTTATGCTCTCGTTTGTGCTATTCTTCTACGAGCACGCCGCACAGCCTGAGATCTACAATAACGGCTTCAAGTCTGTAATTTGGGCATTTGCACAATACATCGGCGACCCAGGAGGCTTTGCCGATACTCCTCCAATTACTCTTGCAGGTCGTATCATTGCTTGTATTATCGGTCTGCTCGGTATCGCTCTCTTTGCGGTACCTGCCGGACTTCTTGGTGCAGGATTCTCGGAGGCAATGGATAAGGAGTTGCATAAGGAGAATACTGCCAGCAGTATTGGTAAGTTGAAGGCTGCATTTGAGCGCAAGCTCGATCGTCCTACGGGCTATCAGACCGTGCCACCATACCTCTCAATAATCGATATTCAGGCTCGTATGGGTATGACGGTTGATGATATTTTCGATGCGGTGGAGAACTCGGATCAGTTCCGTTTGATAAACCTCGCAGCGACACAGACCGTGGACGAGCATCCGCAGGATAAACTTGCCGTTGAGCACTATGTTATCAATCGCCCTTATGGTTGTTGTATCGACCGTGGCTCGAAGGTCACAATCGTAGCGTCAAGTTGTGTTGTAGACCCAGGTATTGGCTATTTCTCGTACTACCTTGCGAAGATTGGAGGCTTCAACTTTGTATCACGAGAGTTGGGTGAGAAACGCCCTTATCGCTCGTATTATAAGTTTGAGGATGTCAATTCAGTACCAGGCTTGGCCGAGTATATGGATGATGTCAATCGCTTGACCTCTCGTGAGGATGCGTGGGTTATCTCGATGCTTGCCTCTTCGGGCGCACTCGAACCTGCCTATCCGACCCAGATTCACTTTACCGCAGGCGGTGTGAAGGGTAATGAGGATATCAACGCCGAGGGCTTGACCGTAACAGATAAGGCTCGCTTCAAGACGTTGGTTGATGATACTGCAGCTATCTTTAACGACAAGTTTAATGTAGGTGTTGATTTCCAGCGTTATCACGGTATTGGTATCAATGGCGAGAACCTGTATACTCACAAGTTGGATAATAAGGAGTTGAATAGCTTTGCGCTCCTTATGGCTTGGAGTTTGAGTTTGTGGGATTCGAGACGTATCCTTGTGGCTCAGCAACTCGCAGAGCTTATTGCTCGCCACATTGAGGGCAAGGAGGGCTTGGAGCCTAATGCTGAGCTCAAACTCAAGAGCATAGGTTACGACGAGAACAATGCGTAGTGCACGCTTGCATAGATAAAAAAGCATCCTTTGTAAGGGTGCTTTTTTGTTTTGAGATAACTATTGTAAATTCATTTACATAGATAAATCTCCAAACAAAAAAAATACCTGCAATTTGCAGGCCGTATTATAAAGCAAAAAAATAGAGCAGTATTTCTACTGCTCTTTGTAGTGGATAGGGGATTCGAACCCCTATGTCCTGCGTGAGAGGCAGGTATCCTAGCCCTTAGATGAATCCACCATTGCTGTATTGCGAGTGCAAAGGTAGGTAAAATTTTGAAACCTCCAAAACTTTTTGAGAAAAAAGTGCAAAAAATGTGCATTTTTCTTCAAAATCGTCACTTTTTGTGTGAAAACGGCAGAATTCTGCCCTGTTTTGGGGTTGCGGATAGTGCGAAATTTTGTGATAATACAATGAATTTTTTTGAGTGGACATCTGCAAATTTGCAGAAAAAAGAGTATATTTGTATACGGAAAGATTCGTTTCAACCTAAAAAACTCTAAACTATGAAAAGATTTTTGCTTGTGCTCGTGGTCGCTGCAGCCTTAACTTTGACCTCGTGCGGATGGATTCACGAGAATTTATTATCGGTGGAAGATTGTACCGAGTGGTATGTGGATAAGTTGGCCGATGCGGTCGAGGATGACGATTCAACTAAGTTCTGCGACCTTTTCGTAGATTTCAACAAGTGGTTGTCAGGTCTCACCAAAGAGGAGCAGAACGAGGTTGTCAAGGAGTGCTTGGAGGAGCCGTTGAAGTTGAGTGCTGTTCTCCAATACGCCGAGAACTTCGGACTCTACTTATATTAATATGGTAGGGCGTGCCCAAGAATAGTAGTTAATTTCTCTCCGAAGCAAAAGTTTTCGGACTTCTGCTTTTGGGTTTCAGAAATTTTTTCTACTTTCGTGCTATTAAATTCTTAAAACAGCAATGAAGAAGATTCTTATCGTTGGAGCAGGTGGTCAGATTGGCTCGGAGCTCGTGCCTTACCTGCGCTCTATCTATGGAACAGATAATGTTGTGGCAACCGATGTGCGAGAGTGTAAAGACCTCGCCGACGACGGCCCATTCGAGGTGCTCGATGCTCTCAACCCTACAAATATGGCCTCGGCTGTAGCACGTCACCGTATCGATACCATCTTTAACCTCGTGGCGTTGCTCTCGGCGGTTGGCGAGCGTAACCCGCAGATGGCGTGGAATATCAATATGGGAGCGTTGTTCAACTCGTTGGAGGTGGCTCGTCAGCACCATTGCGCTGTCTTCACTCCGTCGTCAATCGGAGCGTTTGGCCCAACCTCGCCAAAGGATATGACTCCGCAGGATACCATTATGCAGCCGACTACAATCTACGGTATCTGTAAGGTTACGGGTGAGCTCTTGTCGAACTACTACCACAAGAAGTACGATATTGACACACGTTCGATTCGCTTCCCTGGTATCATATCGAGCAAGACCTTGCCGGGCGGTGGAACAACCGACTACGCAGTCGAAATCTACTACGAGGCGATCCGCAATGGCAAATATACCTGCGCCGTGCCCGAGAATGCCTATATGGATATGATCTATATGCCCGATGCGTTGCGCTCGGTTGTGGAGTTGATGGAGGCTGGTCCTGCAAAGCTTAAGCATCGCAACTCGTTCAATGTCGCTTCGATGAGCTTTACGCCAGAGATTCTCGCCGCTGAGATTCGTAAGCGTATGCCTTCGTTCGAGATTAGCTACGACATCGACCCTGTCAAGGCTGCTATCGCCGACAGCTGGCCAAACCAGCTCGATGACACTTGCGCTCGTGAGGAGTGGGGCTGGAAGCCAGAGTGGAATATCTCGACAATGACCGATGATATGCTTGCTGCTATTGCCAAGAAGTTGGAGGCAGAGAAAAAGTAGGCAACACCTTATATGTGGTTAAAAGGCTCGGAGTTCCGAGCCTTTTCTTATGTAGAGATCTTTCTGGTGGCGATATAGTTTTAGCTTATAAGGATATAAAAAATATCAATTTGACAAATAGCGAAAGTTGTATTATCTTTGCAGTAGAAACAGAGAATAATAACCTTTAAAACAATACAACTATGTTAAGCGAAAGATTACACAAGGCTATCAATGAGCAGATTAACGCCGAGTTATGGTCGGCATATCTCTATCTCTCGATGTCGATGGACGCCGAGGCTAAGGGCTACAAGGGTGTGGCAAATTGGTTCTATGTTCAGTGGCTCGAGGAGCAGGATCACGCTCATATTTTGATGAACTATCTCAACTCTCGTGATGCGAAGGTCGAGTTGAAGCCTATTGCTGAGGTGCAGACCGAGTGGGCTTCGGTGCAGGAGATGTTCCACCATACATTGCGCCACGAGAAGGTGGTGACAGGCCTTATCAACAACCTTGCGGCTATAGCGCACGAGGATCGTGACTTTGCATCGTCGAATATGCTGGTTTGGTTTATCGACGAGCAGATCGAGGAGGAGGAGTCGGCACGTGAGATGATATTTGCATCGGAGGCTGTCGAGAGCGACAAGTATGGAATGTATCAGCTCGACAAGGAGTTGGCGGCTCGTGTCTACACACAGGCTTCACCGTTGGCAAAGTCGGCCGAGTAACGAAAGTTGCGATATATATTTAAAGACGCTTTGGGGGTTGCCTCAAGGCGTCTTTTTGTGTTAAGTGTTGATTTCTAGTCATATCTGTTTGAAAAGTGG
>JAFYQY010000178.1 GCA_017559685.1 Alistipes sp. | reverse complement strand
GATACCCGTCTCCTGCAGACCCTGGTTCTCGTCGAAGCGGTCGATTGTGTGAGTAAAGCCTTTCAAGCGGAGAGTTCCTGCACGGTCAATCAACCAAGTGAGGTAAGCCTCGCCCGTAAAGTTCGAGTTGGCATTCACCACCTGCGCCTTATCCACGATATAGTTACCCTCCAACTCTATCAAGAGACGATTATTAACCAACCCCTTCGAGAAACCGAAGTCCACCTCGTCGCTCATCTGCTCGGTACGAGGACGATAGCGAAGTACAATCTTGTAGTCGTCGCTCGAGAGCCAGTTGCTGAACTGGTTCGACAACATCTCGAAGCCCGTAGCCGCTGTAGCCGAAGCGCCCATCGACGAGGTCATAGCATTCGACGACTCCGAGATAAAGCTGTTCGCAACAATCAGATAGAGGAACTGTTGTGACTTACTCTCAGGTGTTGCCAATGCGCTCGAAATGAGACTCTGCACCTCCGAGTCGGCACTCGGCACCACGATATCGAACGTCACGGTTGGTTGCATCAATCTATCGGTCAAGTGGATAAAGCACTCTACAGGTACTGCACGAGTCGAACGGTTTTTCTCTGTGAGCGAGCCCTCCAACAACGGCTGCAACGACGCCTTAAGTTTATAGACTGCGTCGATATTGAGAATTGCATCCAACGGATCGCCTGTCCACTGAATAGTCGAGCCCGGCTCGATATCAAACCACTTGTTAATCACACTCTGAAGGGTAAAGAGGTAGCTTCCCTTCTCGATAGTGTAGTCGCCATACATCTCGAAGATATCGGCCTGTGGGTTGATTCGCATATTGATTTGGCCTTCGCCCGTACCCTTGATAATATCGCCCACAGTAGGGTCGATAACCAACTGAGCCTCGGCATTAGGCTGAATATCCAACGCCAATGTTATATCCATAGCTCCACCGCTCGAGGTACGACGCTTCTGTCTGTTCTCGAACATCATCTTCTTGCGAGCAAGGTACGATGTCGTATCACGATCCTTAGTTGCGAAGGTCACGAAGTTCGCAGTCGAGATATCGCTATTGTCGGTCATTGGCATATAGAACTTCGAGTTGTCACCACTACGTGCTACGAAGTCCATCTTAACGCCTGCCTTATCACCTCGCACCGTTCCCGTACCCGAAGCGAAGATTGAGCCGTAGAACATCGAGTTATCACGCTCGGTGGTGTTCAAGACCTCCATATCATCGGCCTTCACGTCTATGTTGTACTCGATATTCGAGAGGTGCGCCAACGACACATCCATCGACATCATACCCTTGTTGCCAAATCGGTCAAACATTGGTATCTTCTCGGCCAAAAGACGATTGTTATGCACCTTCACAGTGGCGTGTGGTGCCGAGTAGCGACACTTCGTATAGTCGATTGTTGTAGCAAGGCTATCAACAGTTATCTCGCCTCGGAGTTCTGCCATTCGACCCTCTCCGGCAATATTGATATCTACCGAAGCTTCACCCTCTGTGCCCGAGATTATGCCCTTCAAGATAGGGTCGAGCAGACTCATCTTAACACCGTCGGTCTGCATACGAGCATAGTAGCGCATCTTTGACGGTGCGAAGTATCCATCGATAACTCGCTTACCATTCTCACGAGTTGTAATATTGAGCGAAGCACGACTACGACCAAAGTCCCAACGAGATTCGAGCAAAAGGTTTGGCACGCCTATACCGCTCACGTTTACACTATCCATCTCGATACGAGCGTCGATACGGGTATCCTTCAGCATTGAGTGCACTGTAGCATATCCGTTTGTGCGACCATCCACCACATATCCAATCTGGTTGGTAATTTGTGTGAACGGAGCCAAAGAGAAGTTGTGCAGGCTCATATATACCGAATCCTTATCGCTACGAGATGCCACACCATTAACGAACAACTCCTGCGAGTCGCTACGCACGGCAAAGTTGCGGATATCGACTCTCGACGAGTCCATCTCGATACCGTCAGTCGTGATACGCCAATAGTTATCGTTGTTTGTCACATACGACGGATTGAAGGTCACAAGCATATTGCGATGACCGTTCTTGCGTGAGATTTGAGCATTTGCCGACAACTCGCCCTGCAAATCACGCAACGAGTCGGCAAACATTGCGTTGAAGTGGATAGCATTATCCTTTGCACTACCATCTACATCCACACCCGAGAAGTGGAATGCTCCAGCATAGAGATCCTCTGCTGCCATCGACACAGCCAATGAGTCGCCTCTATTGCCCGCCTTAACATCGATATTTGTAGCAAGGTAGTTTGTGTGCATCAAATACTCCGACGATGCACGCATCAAGAAGCGATTATCCGAAGGACTAACCAACATCTCCACCTTCGAGCCCTCAGCCATCTCCAAACCGTCGGTTATACAGCCGAGCAGAGGGTCGATATCTTTGGTTGTCACCGAAAGGATAGCCACCTCGTTACCAATCTGCTCCACCTGCTTATCGATGTTCTTGCGAGAATCCTCGTCGTAGAGGAGCGGAGCGTATCGAGCCAAGAGGTTCTTCAGATAGTATATTACATTCTTATATGGAGTACGACTCTCAAATACCACATCGGCAAAGTCCGACTCGAGGGTCAATGTTCGAGCATCCTCATCGCTCGCAATCGAGAGCTCCACCAAATCGGCCTCACAACCACGACCAATAGTCTCGTACTCGGCATCGGCAATACGCAACGCACCATTCATAACGTCGAGCGACTTACCTCGAGCCGAGAGACCAACATTACAGCTGAGCACCGATATCGAGTCTCGCTTGTTGATATTCATTGCGTGAAGGTCGGCACGCTCCACAGTCATTACTGCGTCGTACTGCGGTACCGACTTCTCATTAAAGTCCAACACGGCCTGCGCATCGAACTTCAACGCCTCGTCATTGGCGAGGAGTACACCCAATATACGATTATCCTCAATGCTTGCATTCAGATTGAGGTTGTTGTAGTCATAACCATTCAATACAAGGTGCGACACATCGCCACTACCCTTGAGCTGGAGTGGTGCACCGTCGCCGAGTTCCATACTAACATCTGCCGTAAACGAAGCGTCACCCATAGCCGAAGTTGCCAAAATCTTCGACAAATCGAGCGCTGTAGCATCCACTGTAACATTAACGCCCTTGCGGCCGCTTGCAGGGTTTTGCATATCGCAGGTTGCCAATACCACGCCGCCACTCTGCAATTTGCTCTTGGCTCTAACATTAAAGTCTCGCACAGTACCGTTGAATCTACCCGAAGCATCGATACCCTTAACTCGCTCGATATAGAGTTTTGCCTCGTCGCTAATCGAGAGCTTTGCGATGTTGCCTATAAGATCGGCCAACTCGGTGGTCGAAGCCTTAACTCTATCTATCTTTATATCAAAGTTTGTCTTCTCGACATCGATAAGTCCCTTAATTCGAGCTGAACCCTTAACCATACCGCCATTCTGCAATACAGCATTCTCGACCTTTCCCTCGAAGTCACAAACCTTACCCTTCATCGTCATCGTAGCATTACGAATAGTGGTATTCCAACCCCACATCGCAGGAGCAAAATATCCCAAATCCTCCGACGATACATAACAGTCGCTAACACGACAGTCCATAGGTATGGTATTTATGTAATTTCGATAGGTAAGCCAATCTGGGCCATCGAGAAGACACTGGTCGAGATTTATTTTACTCCACTTAGTTTTGAGTTGTGCATCATCAACCAACACCTTTCCAGCATAGACGTAGAAATGTCCGTTCGCATCCTGCAAATCAAAACCACTACGCTCAACAAACGAGAGATTGCTAAACTTAGAATCTACAGCGCCGCAATCAACCCAGAAATCCTCGAGATGTGCTTTGATATCAAAGAGTTGCATATTGGCAAAGTCGATACCCTCATCACGCTTTGGAGCACGACGAATCAAATGAAACTCTACGCCCGACGCATCTCCCGAGCGCATCTCTAAGCGGAATTGATTCTTACGCTTTCGATTTACGAGCTGATCGGTAATCTCTTTAATAGCGTATGTTCCACGATCGGTCTCCTTAACGACAACCTTACCGCCTTGAACTTTTCCGTAGTTGATAACGAGTTTCTTCTGGAAGAGCGACGTAAGCGACGAGAAGTAGGCATCGGCACGATTTACATAAAGTAGAGTATCGCCATCCCAATCCGACACATAGAAGTCGTGCAGAGTTACACGATTGAACATTCCAATCGTCACACGACCAACACTCACCGTATTGCCGAGTTTATTGCCCGCCCATACGGAAGCCTTGTCGATAGCATAGTTTTGTACCGATGGAACCGAGAGTAGCAAAGACAGGCACAAAGGCAAAATTATCAGCAATAAAATGATTGCGGATAACACGCTTAATAATATTTTTGTAACTTTGCGCACGGTTTTCTACTCATTTTCGGCACTTTAGGCCTTATAAGTTATATAATAACTTACAAAAGTAGTCATAATTTGCCGAACTTGCAAACAAAGCGCCAAAAAATTTTAAACGAGAGTGCAAAGACGAAAAACAAGAGTAGAAATTCGCAAAAAGACGAAAGAATTTACAACAATATGAACAACGAAATTATCATCCTCGGTATCGAATCGTCGTGCGACGACACTTCGGCTGCGGTTTTGAGAAACACAACCCTCCTTTCGAGCGTAATTGCCTCACAGGCAGTGCACGAGCGCTACGGAGGTGTTATTCCCGAACTCGCCTCACGAGCACACCAGCAGAACATCGTTCCCGTAGTAGACACAGCGTTGCGAGACGCAGGCATCACGCCTGACAAGATCGACGCCATCGCCTTTACACGAGGCCCAGGTCTGCTCGGATCGTTGATGGTTGGAACATCGTTTGCGAAGGGTTTAGCGATTGCCAACAATATTCCGCTCGTAGAGGTTAATCACCTCCACGGACATATTCTTTCACATTTTGTGGATATGCCCGACAAGGAGTGCGAACATCCAAACTTCCCATTTCTCTGCCTTTTGGTTAGTGGCGGACACACCCAAATCGTCAAGGTAAATTCGCCTTTCGATATGGAAATCATTGGCTCGACTATCGACGATGCAGCTGGCGAAGCGCTTGACAAATGCGCCAAAGTTATGGGCTTGCCTTACCCAGGAGGCCCCGTTATCGACGCCCTTGCAAAGGAGGGAAACCCCGACGCTTTCAAGTTCGCAAAACCTCGCATCGGAGAGTTCGATTTCTCGTTTTCGGGATTAAAAACATCTTTCCTCTACACACTGCGTGATGCAATTGCCGAAAACCCTAATTTCGTAGAGGAACGCAAGTGTGACCTATGCGCATCGATACTTCACACCGTTGTAGACATCTTGGTTGAGCGACTTGTAAAGGCAGCCAAGCACTATCGTATTTCGGACATCGCTATTGGCGGTGGAGTAGCCGCAAACTCACTCCTCAGAGAGCGTATTGCAGCCGAGGGCGAGAAGCGTGGTTGGCGCACATTTATCCCAGAGCGTCGCTTCACAACCGACAATGCAGCGATGATTGCAGTAGCAGGCTACTACAAATATCTCAAGAACGAATTCTCAACTCTCGACGCCGCACCGGTAGCGAGATTTTAAGATAGATAAGAGACTGACAATACGAGACGAGAGATTTTCACTCTCGTCTTTTTTTTTGCATAAAAATCAAGAGCCAAACTACGAACAAAGCCTATTTTTGACCGATTTTTCATTTTTAATTTTTCATTTTTAATTTATTTTCGTATCTTGCTCCTCTAATTTTTCGGAAAACAGAAAACGATGGATTGGCATATCGTCATAGTATTACTGATTTCGGGCACCGCCGTGGGCATCATAAATACCCTCGCTGGCGGAGGCTCGATTATAACTATGACTATGTTTATGGCTTTCGGCCTGCCTATCGACGTCGCCAACGGAACAAACCGAGTTGCGGTATTGATGCAGAATCTCGCAGCCACAGTCTCGTTCATACGTAAAAAATCGTTCAATATAAACCACGGAATATTACTCTCGATTCCTGTAATACTCGGTAATATCCTTGGAGCAATCGTGGCGTCAGATATATCCAAAGAGGTGTTTACATACTGCTTTGGTACGATTCTGATTATCATAATGATATATCTGCTTATCGACCATAAATTGAAACCCAAAGAGGGGCATCGCATCGATATCAAACCATTGCACTACGTCATCTTCTTTTTGATAGGTTTCTATGGTGGATACATCTACATCGGTCTTGGCTATCTGATCCTCACCATCGCATTGTGGATGATGCGTATGGACTTGGTTACAGCCAATGCAATAAAGGGTTTTGTGATACTGCTTGCCACACCTTTCTCGCTCGCAGTATTTATGATTATGGGCGATGTGGATTACAAATTTGGTCTTATTCACGGTTTGGGCAATATGATAGGCTCATTTATCGCATCGCACTATATGGTGGGATGGGGTAAGAATTTCATAAAGATATTTATGGCAATAATCGTAGCCATATGCTTTGCCGATTTGATGGGATGGCTATCTTTGCACGATTTTTTCTATTCTATGTTACCCATTAAGGAGTAGTACTATGGAGGATAAGATTAAAATCGTTGGCGCAAGGGTTCACAACCTCAAAAATATCGACCTCGAGATTCCTCGCAACGCATTGGTCGTGATTACAGGTTTATCTGGCTCGGGTAAGTCGTCACTCGCATTCGACACCATCTATGCCGAGGGTCAGCGTCGCTATATGGAGACTTTGTCGATGTATGCCCGCCAATACATAGGCACAATGGAACGCCCCGATGTGGATAAGATTTCGGGGTTATCGCCCGTAGTTGCCATCGAGCAAAAGACCACCAACCGCAACCCTCGTTCAACCGTAGGTACAGTAACCGAAATTGCTGATTTTCTGCGACTTCTATACGCTCGTGCATCACGAGCCTATTCGCCAGCAACAGGCGAGGAGATGGCGCACTACTCGGACGAGCAGATTGCCGATTTGATTCTGCGAGACTATGCCGGCCGCAAGATTGCATTCCTTGCGCCCGTAGTTCGTGAGCGCAAGGGACACTACCGAGAGCTTTTCGATTCATTCCTCCGCAAAGGATATATCTACGCCCGCATCGACGGCGTAATTCGAGATTTTACGTCGGGAGAGCAACTCGACCGCTATAAGACACACTCCATTGAGCTCGTCGTAGACAGAATGACAGCTCGTGAGGAGGCTCGAGACCGCATTATGACCTCGTTACGTGAGGCTATGCGTCAAGGCAAAGGACAGATGGCGATACACGACTACGACTCTGGCGAAATACGCCACTATTCACGCCATTTGATGTGCCCGACAACGGGTATCGCATTCGAGGATCCAGAGCCATTTACATTCTCGTTCAACTCGCCAAAGGGCGCCTGTCCACGCTGCAACGGCTTGGGCGAAGAGGCTATTTTCGATATCAAGAAAGTTATCCCCGACAACCGTTTATCCGTTCGTGAGGGCGGCATAGCGCCACTCGGCAAAGGCAAAGAGAATGCGCTATTCGCTACGCTCGAGGCGCTTGGCAACCGCTACGACTTCACGCTCGACGACCCTATCGGCACAATCTCGGAGGAGGGTTTAAACGCCTTGCTCTATGGTGACGATGAGCCTATGCTCGTCGATGCGTCGCTCTACTCATCGAATCGAGGCAAGCAGATGTGCACTTGGGAGGGTGTAGCCGAGTATATCAACTCGACGATGGAGGATGAAAACTCCCGCAAGGGCGACAAGTGGCGTGAGCAGTTTGTGGCATATCACAAATGTTCGCTTTGTCACGGTACACGACTGAAAGAGAACGCCTTACACTTCAAGGTGGCAGGCAAAAACATAGCAGAAATATCCTCGATGTCGATCACTCGACTGCGTGAGTGGTTCGAGGGCGTGGAGGCGCAACTAACCGAAAAAGAGTTGCTTATCGCACGAGAGATTCTCAAAGAGATTCGTGAGCGATTACGCTTCTTGACCGACGTTGGCTTGGGTTATCTTTCGCTCGACCGAGCATCCCGCACATTGTCGGGCGGCGAGAGTCAGCGCATACGACTCGCAACGCAAATCGGCTCGAAACTCGTCAATGTTTTATACATCCTCGACGAACCGAGCATCGGACTCCATCAGCGAGATAATGAGCGACTGATTAACACCCTGAAGGCTCTGCGTGATGCTGGTAATTCGGTGATTGTTGTGGAGCACGACGAGGATATGATGCGTGCAGCCGACTACATCGTAGACATCGGTCCAAAGGCGGGTCGTAGAGGTGGAAACATCGTCGCACAAGGCACCTATAGTGAAATTTTAGGTGCACAAGGCTATACAGCTGATTATCTTTCACATCGACGCACTATAGAAATTCCGCAAGAGCTCCGAAAGGGTAGTGGCGAAAGCATTAAAATTTGCGGTGCAAGAGGCAACAATCTCAAGGATGTAGACGTCGAAATTCCACTCGGAAAACTCGTCTGCGTGACGGGTGTCAGCGGCTCGGGAAAGTCGTCGCTTATCAATGGCACTCTCGTGCCTATAATTTCGCACAGACTCTACCATTCATACGCCCAACCGTTGCCATACGACACTATCGAGGGATTGGAACACATCGACAAGCTCGTCGTGGTGGATCAGTCGCCAATTGGTCGTACGCCACGCTCAAATCCTGCGACATATTCGAATGTATTTGGCGATATCCGCAAACTCTTTGAGGCTACGCCTGACGCACAGGTGCGTGGCTTCAAAGCGGGACGTTTTTCGTTCAATGTCAAAGGTGGTCGTTGCGAGGAGTGTCGTGGTGCGGGAGTGCAGACCATCGAGATGAATTTCTTGCCAGATGTCTATGTTAAATGTAAGACTTGCGGTGGCAATCGCTACAACAAAGAGACCTTGGAAGTGCGCTATAAAGGCAAGAGTATCAACGATGTATTAAATATGACCGTAAATATTGCGGTCGATTTCTTCGAGCCTATTCCAACCATTCATCAGAAACTAAAGGCTATTCAGGACGTCGGCTTGGGATACCTCACACTCGGTCAACCGTGCACCACATTGTCGGGCGGCGAGAGTCAGCGAATAAAGCTCTCTTCAGAACTTTCGAAGCGTGAGACAGGTCGCACGCTCTATATTCTCGACGAGCCAACTACGGGTCTTCATTTCGAGGATATTCGTCGTCTTATCGAGGTGCTTAACAAGCTGGTAGACAAAGGAAATACGGTTATCGTTATCGAGCACAACCTCGACGTCATCAAGGTTGCCGACCACATCATCGATCTCGGCCCCGAGGCTGGCGAGGCTGGCGGTAGGGTAGTTGCCGAAGGAACTCCAACCAAAGTCGCCAAAAACAAAGAGAGCCACACTGCGAAATACTTAAAAAAGTATTTCAAATAGTGCGTAGTGAGGAGTTAGTAGTTAAATTCCCTAACAACCCTAACGTCTCTAACGCCTCTAACGTCTCTAACGTCTCTAACATCTCTAACGTCTCTAACGTCTCTAACGCCTCTAATCTCTATTCTTCCCCTAAAATTTTATAAAAATTTTGCACTTTTCAGCTTTCGGGTGTCCACTTTACGTTTTTTTATATATATTTGTACCCTGAAGTTGTGGGTTTTATTATATAAATATAATATCTGCCCGCTATTGTTGAACGAAAACCTTGTTGTATGGAAGATGAAAAGAGGACTTGCACTGCTTGTAGCAACACTTTGCTACTTCTGTACTTATGCGCAAGAGGCTAACGCCAACAGCAACACTCCGGAGCTTGTCGTAACGCCTCGTTTCGATGTGAATCCGTACGCCCCAATCAAAGGTGGTTACAAAGGTTTCGACTTCGGCAATTCATCACTCTACACATTCTTAGACGGCTCGGTAGGCAACTTCTCCTACTCGCTCTGCAACCATTGGATTTCGACAGACACTCCGTCACTCTATCAGAACACATTCCGCTCCGACGACGTCAATTTTGTCGATTGGCTCACCCTGTCGTACCAAGTTGGCCGATTCAACTTTACCGTTGGTAAAGATATGCTTGCCATTGGCACGTGGGAGCTCGACTACTACGACGTAGACGTTCACACCACGCTCGTATCGCCATTCTGGCACAAGATAGCAATCTACCAGTGGGGTGGAGCTGTAGACTATACAACCAAAGACGAGAGCACAAATATCCGCTTCCAATTCGGCACATCGCCATTCGGAGAGCGACCTTTTGCATCTAAACTATTCGTCTACTCGCTCGATTGGCGTGGCGAATATGGCTGCTACGCTCCAATTTGGTCGGTAAACTTCGTGGAGTACGAGCGTGGCAAGTTTGTCAATCTCATAGCTCTCGGCAACGCCTTCTATATGGGCGACTTCACACTCGAAGTAGACTATACAAATCGTGCGACATCGCTGACGAAGTTCTTCAATCAGGAGTTTGCGATAGGCGCACAACTCATTTATAACCACAATGACAAGGTTGAAGTGTTCGCTAAGGGAGGATATGAGAGCTACAACAGCGACATCTTCGCCTACGAGGATGATTTGTGGTTTATCCCATTCGACAACTCGCCTTGCCCACGCTACTGGTATGCGGGCGGTGGAGTGCACTACTTCCCATTGCGAGAGAGTCGTGATTTGAGACTACACGCCGTAGTGGCGTACAACAACTTTGCAAAGAGCGTGTCGATGTCATTCGGCGCAACATATCATTTTAATTTAACCCAAACCATTTTGAATAACCGCAAAAAGTAGAGATGGCAAAAAAGAGTGAAACAATCATCAAAATCGAGAATATCTCCAAGTCGTTCGGAGATAAGGTCGTTCTCAACAACATCAACCTCGATATCAAGCGAGGCGAATTCGTAACGTTGCTCGGCCCTTCGGGCTGTGGTAAGACTACGCTGTTGCGAATGTTGGCAGGTTTTGCGCAACCCGACGAAGGTGTGATTATGATGGAAGGCAAGAATCTTTTGGATATGCCTCCACACAAACGACCTCTCAATACGGTTTTCCAGCGCTATGCACTCTTTCCTCACTTGAATGTATACGAGAATATCGCCTTTGGTCTCAAACTCAAGAAGGTAGACCCTAAAGAGATTGATAAGCGTGTTCGCAGAGCGTTGAAGATGGTATCGATGACCGACTACGAGGATCGTGATGTGAATTCGTTGTCGGGAGGTCAGCAGCAGCGTGTTGCTATTGCTCGAGCTATCGTAAACCAGCCACAGGTGCTTCTTCTCGATGAGCCGTTGGCTGCGCTCGACTTGAAGATGCGCAAAGATATGCAGATGGAGCTGAAGCAGATGCACGAGGCTCTCGGCATTACCTTTATATACGTAACTCACGACCAAGAGGAGGCTTTGACATTGAGCGACAGCATCGTCGTTATGAGCGAGGGTAAGATTCAGCAAATTGGCACCCCAACCGACATCTACAACGAGCCTACAAACTCGTTTGTAGCAGACTTTATCGGCGAGAGTAACATCCTCAATGGTACAATGATAAAGGACAAGGAGGTCGAGTTTATCGGTCATAAGTTTGAGTGCGTAGACGAGGGCTTTGGCGAGAATGCGGCTGTCGACGTTGTTATTCGCCCTGAGGATATCTACATTATCGCCCACGCCGAGAATGCCGACTTTACAGGCGTCGTTAAGTCGTGCACATTCAAGGGTGTACACTACGAGATGTTTGTCGAGACAGACAAGGGTTACGAGTTGATGATTCAGGACTACAACGCCTTCGAGGAGGGCGCTAAGGTGGGAATGTTCATTAAGCCGTCGGATATCCACGTTATGCACAAGGAGCGCACCTGCAACACCTTCAAGGGCACTATTACCTCGCCAACAACCGTGCAGATTCTCGACACCGAGTTCGAGTGTGAGGAGCACAATCTCGCCGAGGGCACAGAGGTTTTGGTAAAAGTTGCTTTCAACAGAGTTGAGTTGCACGACCACAAGGAGGATGGAAAGCTCATTGGTTCGGTGCACTTCATTCTCTATAAGGGAGATCACTACCACCTCACCGTAAAGACCGAGGATGGCGACCTTATCTATGTGGACACCAACGATGTATGGGACAACTTCGACATCGTAGGTATCTCTATCGGCAAGAAGGATCTCAAGATTGAGAGCGTAAAAACAGTTTAGGGAGTATTATTGCAGAGATGAAATTTCTATCCAAAATATTTAACAAGCGAGCAAACTGGGCGATTCCGTATGCCATCTTCTTGGCAATATTTGTCGCTCTGCCACTCGTGTTGATTGTAGTCTACGCCTTCCAGGATGCGAAGGGAGAGTTCTCGGTCGATAATTTCGCTCGATTTATCGAGCAGTCCGAGGCACTCAACACTTTCATATACTCGATAGGTATTGCGCTCATTACCACTATTTTGTGCATACTTCTCGGCTATCCTGCTGCGTGGATATTGGCAAACCGCAAGCTCAATCGCTCGGAGGTCACCGTCGTATTGTTTATCCTGCCAATGTGGATTAACATCTTGGTGCGAACACTCGCTACGGTGGCGCTGTTCGACTTTGTGCAGGTACCATTGGGTGAGGGAGCCTTGATATTTGGTATGGTCTACAACTTCCTGCCGTTTATGATCTATCCTATCTACAACACATTGCAGAAGATGGATCACTCGCTTATCGAGGCGGCCGAGGACTTGGGCGCAACTCCGCTCGAGGTGTTCCGCAAGGTTACAGCACCATTGTCTATGCCAGGCGTTATGTCGGGCATTATGATGGTGTTTATGCCTACAATCTCGACCTTTGCGATTGCCGAGTTGCTCACTATGAACAATGTAAAACTGTTTGGTACAACCATTCAGGAGAATATTAATAACGGAATGTGGAACTATGGCGCAGCCTTGTCGCTCATTATGCTCATCATTATCGGCATAACCTCGTTCTTCTCGAGCGGAGACGAGCAGAGTGATAGCGAGAGCCTCATTTAAGGTAGGGTATTGGATATGAAGAAATTTTTCGCACAATGCTATCTGTGGCTTCTCTTGGCGTTGCTCTACGCTCCGATTCTCATTATCGGAATCTTCTCGTTCACCGAGTCGAAGGTATTGGGCAACTGGACTGGTTTCTCGACTGAGCTATACACCTCGCTCTTTAGCGGAGGCGCTCACCACTCGTTGATGGAGGCTATCAAGAATACCTTAACCATTGCCCTTATCGCAGCTGTAGCATCGACCGCTTTGGGTAGTGTAGCCGCTATCGGCATCTTCAATATGCGAGGTCGTAAGAAGCAGGTTATCAACTTCTTAAACGACATCCCGATGCTCAACCCCGATATCATTACGGGTATCTCGTTGTTCTTGCTCTTTGTGAGCTTGGGCATTTCGCAGGGCTACACAACCGTGGTATTATCTCACATCGCATTCTGTACTCCGTATGTGGTTTTGAGCATTATGCCTCGTCTCCAGCAGATGAACCCTAACATATACGAGGCAGCTTTGGACTTGGGCGCAACCCCATTCCAGGCACTCCGCAAGATTATCATTCCAGAGATTCGTCCAGGTATGGTTTCGGGCTTTATTCTCGCCTTTACGCTCTCGATTGACGACTTTGCGGTAACACTCTTTACGAAGGGAAATGAGGGACTCGAGACCCTCTCGACATACATCTACGCCGATGCTCGAAAGGGTGGTCTAACCCCTGAGTTACGACCTCTCTCAACCATTATTTTCGCCGTAGTATTGTTGCTCCTTATCATCATCAATGTACGTGCAAAGCGCTCTGCAAAGCGCAAACAAGCTCTTTAGGCCTATGAGAAGATTTATTTCTATTATAGTTTCGTTGCTCTGCCTCGTCACCATATCGTGTTCGGAGGCGCCACGTTCGCAGGTGCTCAAAATCTACAATTGGGCCGATTATATCGACGAGTCGGTACTCGAAGATTTCAAGGTGTGGTACAAGGAGCAGACAGGCGAGGAGGTGGAGATTATCTACCAACTTTTCGACATCAACGAGATTATGCTCGCCAAGATCGAAAAGGGTAAGGAGGACTTCGACGTGGTGTGTCCTTCGGAGTACATCATCGAACGAATGTTGCGCAACGATATGCTCTTGCCGATAGAACAAGAGTTTGGTCAAACGCCTAATTATCTGAAAAATATCTCGCCTTATATCATCGAGCGCTTTAGTAAGATTGACGGCAATGGCAAGAATGCCAACGACTACGCCGTAGGTTATATGTGGGGTACCACAGGTCTTCTCTACAACACAAAATATGTGACCGAGGAGGAGGCTTCAACGTGGGAAACTCTCCACAACGAGAAGTTCGAGAAAAAGATATTCATCAAGGATGCGTTCCGTGACGTGTATAGCACCGTGCTCATCTACTTACGTCACAAGGAGTTGACCGAGGGCAAGATTACTCTCGATGAGCTTATGTACGACTCATCCGACAAATCTATTGCCGATGTAGAGGTGTTCCTCAAGAAGGCCAAGCGTCTTGTTGCTGGCTGGGAGGCCGATTTCGGCAAGGAGATGATGACTAAGGAGAAGGCCTACATCAACCTCTCGTGGAGTGGTGATGCGGTATGGGCTATCGAGGAGGCTGCCGAGGTCGGAGTATCGCTCGACTACCGTGTTCCAAAGGAGGGTAGCAACGTATGGTTTGATGGCTGGGTAATTCCTAAATATGCCCAGAACGTGAAGGCTGCACGCTACTTCATCAACTTTATGTGCCGCCCAGATATCGCCATCCGCAATATGGACGAGATTGGCTACGTGAGCGTTGTCGCAACGCCTGAGGTGTTGGAGTCTCGCATAGATGATGAATTGGAGAACGCAATAGATGCCTCATATTTCTTTGGCGAGGGTGCCGAGAGTGTGAAGATTGACCCTGTTCAATATCCCGACAGGTCGGTTGTTGAGCGATGTGGTATGATGCACGACTCGGGCGACCGCACTCCCGAGATGTTGGAGATGTGGGCTAGCGTAAAGGGCGACGATGTGCCATTGTGGAACTTAGCTGTAATCGTCATATCGTTCGGTGCGCTAATTATCCTTGCTGTTCGTCGCAAGATTCAGAAGACACACAAGGCGAGTCATCGTGCTCCAATCAAGAAGAAACGCAAGTAGTTTAGGGCTTTTACTCACAATTTTGCAGTTTGCATTTTGCAGTTTGCTTTTTTAATTGTACATTTGCACCGCAAAACAGGGCTCGGATGGTGGAATAGGTAGACACGCCGGACTTAAAATCCTGTGGCCAGTAATGGCCGTGCGGGTTCGATTCCCGCTCCGAGTACTTCGAAAAGAGTTCGCTTTTTAGGCGAACTCTTTTTTTTGTTTCCATTCCGAGATATTACTCGGTGATACTCTCCAAGTAGGCAACAACCTCCTCGGTAGTTGGTTTTGTAAACCACTTAATCTCTTTATCACGGCGGAACCAGGTCATCTGGCGCTTAGCATAGCGACGTGAGTTGCGCTTTATCAACTCCACAGCCTCCTCTTTCGAAATTGTTCCATCGAAGTAGTCAAACAACTCGCTAAAGCCCACCGTCTGCAAGGCATTCAAGTGGCGCTGTGGCAACATAGCTCGAGCCTCGGCCTCCAATCCGTCTGCCATCATCATATCTACACGGCGATTTATACGATCGTAGAGCTCCTCACGTGGATAATCTATGCCAACCTTCACAATCTCGAAATCACGTTTTTTAGAGCCTCCTTTACGCAACGACGAGTAGGGTAGTCCCGTTGTAAGGCACACCTCCACAGCTCGCAAAACACGCTGGGGATTGCATTTATCAACCTCATTGTAGTAGACCTCGTCCAACTCTCGCAACTGCGACACAAGTGACTCTAAGCCCTCGGTTTCGAGCCTTTTGAGCAACTCCTCACGCAAGGCAGGCTCAGCATCGGGCAAATCGTCCATTCCCTCGCACAACGCCTTGATATACAAGCCCGAGCCACCCACAGCAACAACCGTATCGTGCTTCTCGAACAACTCTGCAAGGCGCTCCAAAGCCACACGCTCGTAGGCTCCGCAGTTGAAATCTTCGGTCACGTCGAGACAGTCCACGAGGTGGTGTTCCACACGAGCCATCTGCTCACGTGAAGGCTGTGCTGTACCTATCGCCATACCACGATAGAATTGGCGTGAGTCGGTCGAGATTATGGGTGCGCCAAAGTGCTCAGCCACGCCGATACTCAAATCGGTCTTGCCCGAGCCCGTTGCACCAACAATCACAATAAGGCGCTTAGCCACTTTTGAACTACTATTCAATACCATTCTTATATTTGAGATAGACTCGTTTTGCAACCTCGAGCGGATCGCCCTTCGGTGTACTATTATAGTCGCCGAGACAGTTGCGCCACCAACTCTCCTCGAAGGCGGTCAGGCGGTTGTGAAGAGCCTTTTGTTGAACTTCATCAAATTTTTCTCCTGCATCAAATGCATCGTTTACGGCATCGAAGAACATCTGCCAACGTTTACCGTAATAACCGGCCATAAGACCCGCCCACATACGGTTGGCGTAGTCGTTCAACTCTGCATCACGCTCGCCCCAAGTTGTAAGCAGGCAGCGTGCATTTTGCTCATAATAGAGCTTTTCTGCATCGCTCACACCAAAGGCTTTTGCGTCGGCTATCCACTTACCCATAAGGAAATCGGTGCGAGAAGATAACAACTCCTCGAGGTCGGTATGTATAGCCATCATCTTCGTCTCCAACGCACTCATTCTGCTGCGATCGCATTGTTCCATCGCAGCTTTGTACTCGGTGAACAGCTCGCCGTAGAGATTGCCAAGCATCTGACGAACAAGATTGACAAGGTCGTAGGCATAGACCTCTTTTGAACCTTCGCACTCGAGCAAAAGGCCTATTGCTTCGATAAGTACAGCGTTTTGATAGCGATTCAGCGTTCTCTTATTTGTACGATTCAACCTTTTGGCCATTGATGGGCGAGCATTAGCGATAGTAGCCTGAGTAGTGTGTCCCGCAAAGTTATACACCTTATCGTTTAGCAACAACCACGCCTTGCGTGCTCGCTCATCTTTGTATCCGAGGTGTCGGTCGGCAAGGTGGCACATCCAAACATTCAAATCCTTGTGCTGTGGCATATCCCACGCCTTCTCAAAGACATACTCAAACTTGAATGGCGAGCAGTCGAATCCTTCGAGCGTAGAGCCTATTCCCACAAGATTTTCACCGCCCTCTTTCAGTGCTGCTTCAATCTTGTTGTGCGTATCACGCATATCGCCTGCGAGATTGGTATTACCGCCGAAATTGCCAAGATAGCACCAGATGTAAGGTGCTCCATAGAATTTGTCGGTCATACGCCACACCTCTTGCCTGTCGCAGTAGTAGTCGAGGAGTACCTGCTTCGACAGCGGAGCCCCCTTCAAATAGGCCTCGATGCGATCTGGTGTCCATTGCTTGCGTTTATGATAGAATAGCCAAGACATCTGCAACCACTCCGCCTTCTTGTCGGCCTTTCGTAGCGACTCATAGACCTGCTGGCTTATGCGTGCAAGGTATTCCGGCTCCCAGCTTGGTGGTTCCATCTCGTTGAATACATCCAATCCATAAATGTGATCGGTACCGTAGAGTGCGGTCTGCTCCTCGATAAAGAGTTTCTGAATTTTGGAGTAGAGAGCATCCGATGTATCGAGTAGTGTCGGCGAATATGGAGCACTATAACCTGCCCAACAAGCCAACTTATCCATCTTCGCATCGGGGTATATGCGTCTTAACTCCTGCGGTACGTGTCCTGCAAAGGCTGGTAGCACAGGGCGCATATTCAACTCTCGCTCACGAGCCACAATCTGTTTTTGCAGCGACTCTTGACTATCGAGCCACGACATCGGAACACCTCCCTGCCAATAGTCGATATTATTCATTCGATGCCAAGGCAGGTGTGCGGGTCCTGTGAAGTAGTTGCGTATCTCTTCGTCGGAAAGTCCCAACTTGCGCCATACACGATACCACACCGACTCCTGACCGGTAATGGAGAGAGGCATATTAATACCCTGCAAAGCCATCCAATCGATGAAGTGCTCCCACTCTCGCCACTTCCACCAAGGCATTGTATAGCCATAGGTGCAGTAGTTCAGGAAGAATCTATCTTTACAACGAGCTTTTATGCTCACCTCGCCCTCGATAGCGGGCAACGTATCTGGCATCTCGTATTTGTCGTCGACAAACCAACCGATACTCACATTGCAATAGTAGCGCAGATAGTGATTCAAACCCACAGCCATACTATTGGCGTTATTGCCACCGATAACTATTTTACCATTTTTTGAGGAGAGCGTAAAATAGTCCTCGCCCTTGTTTGGTAACTGCTTGACAACAAAGTGTTGTTGATGTTCGGGCAACACTCTATTCAGCAATGCTCGCATACTCTTTACCTCCGACGCTGCAGCCGAGAGGATAAAAAGAAGAGAACAGCACAAACAGATGATTTTTTTCATTGTATTTTAACTTTTGTTTATTTATGTTTACCACTCATCATCGCCCCCGTCATCGCCATCAAAAGCACCGAAATCGCCCATCATCTCGTCGAAGATAGAGCCAGCATTCGAGTCTACGGCATCAGGATCGTACTGATCGGGCACAGGAGCATTCTCGAACGCCACTCGAGGATATGTGAGCGCCTTGTTAGGCTCCGACGAACCCACCAACTCGATAAAGAATGCACGGTCGGCAAACATATCGAACAAGTAGATGAGTCGGGTGTAGTCAGCCACGATAATCTCGGCCAACGAAGTCTTCGTCATAGGAAGTGGAGCATCCTCGCCGTCGTAGCCAGTGTCGCCCATATCCATAAGCGTAAACTCTCGACAACGCTGCCAATTCTCGTCTGCCGTAAAGAACGAAGCCATACAATCATCGTAGCCAATCGACTTAATAATAAAGTCGTGGAACTCCGACAATTTCATCATTGGCTCAACCTCGAAATCACGAACGAAATTATCGTTCTCGTCGCTCAACATTCTGAATTTAAGTATCATAGTCTTATTGTGTTTGAGTTTTGCTAAATATCGTGTGAAAGTGGGGGAGGAACACATCCCGCAGTATCGAAGTCGCCCCAACGCTCCTCTATTGAGTCGATTGTAGCGAACAACTCTGCAGGGTCATTCTGCGTCACGAGTTTCATTCTCGTATCCTTGAAGTTCGGCAACCCCTTAAAATAGTTCGACAAGTGGCGACGCATCTCCAATACGCCCACACGCTCACCCTTAACCTCGATAGACTTTGCCAGATGTTCCTTCGCAATCGCAACACGTTCTACCACACTCGGCTGTGGCATCACCTCGCCCGTATCGAGATAGTGGCGCACCTCACGGAATATCCACGGACGACCATAGGTTGCACGACCAATCATAATCGCATCAACGCCATAGCGGTCGAACATCTCACGAGCCTTCTCGCCCGAATCGACATCGCCGTTACCTATAATCGGAATATGAATCAGCGGGTTGTTTTTAACCTTGCCTATCAAAGTCCAATCAGCCTCGCCCTTATAGAGCTGGCAGCGAGTACGACCGTGAATCGTAAGTGCCGCAATACCAACATCTTGCAATCGCAAAGCAATCTCTTCGATATTCTTCGAGTCGTCATCCCAACCGAGGCGGGTTTTGACCGTTACTGGCTTATTTACAGCCTCGACAATCTGCTTTGTCATCTCGATCATCAACGGCACATCACGCATCATTCCCGAGCCTGCACCTCGTCCCGCAATCTTCTTCATCGGGCAACCGAAGTTTATGTCTATAACGTCGGGATTAGCCGTCTCGGCAATGCGTGCCGCCTCGACCATAGGCTCAATCTGATTTCCGTAAATCTGAATCGCCACAGGTCGCTCAAAATCGTTTATATTCAATTTCGCACGTGATTTCCACGCATCACGAATCAACCCATCCGAAGATATAAACTCCGTAGTAACCATATCTGCACCAAAGCGTTTGCAGATATAGCGGAACGACGGATCGGTCACATCCTCCATAGGTGCTAGAAAGAGAGCCTCTTTGCGAAATTCAATATCTCCTATCTTCATCGTTTTCTATAAATTTGAAGGGAATTAACAATGTTTTGCCACAAGATATACGCCGTAGGTGCAATGCACGCCAACGGATTGAGGAATTGGTTTGAGAGCCATATCGCAAATATCGTATTCTTCTGGCCGAGAGCTTGTGCTCCTGCCACCTTGTCGCCATATCGACGACCAAGCCACTTACCTACACCAAACTGCACGAGACATATCGCCAGCGCCACCACAGCAAGCACTATCTCAGTATGAATATTCTCCACACCGCTCTCGAGTACCATAGTAGTCATCTTGCCCATTATGATAACGATCGAGAGTAGCCACATATAGAATGGAAGCAGCGATTTTCGGGCAATCATTGTTGCCACTTTCGGCGTAAGCCAACGGCACAGTTGCGCAAGTACAAAGGGCAGTATCAACAGCGGTGTAACACGCAACAAAATATCCAAAACAGAGCAAGTACCGTTGCCCCAGGCCGAGAGAATAGGAGGTGCAAAAAAGGCTGTCGCAAGGTTGCATATCAGACTATGTGTTGCCATAGTCTCAACCTTTGCGCCCAGCATACCAGCAAGCACCATCGCTCCCATCGCCATAGGCGTCAATGCGCAGATCATACCTCCCTGAGCCACCGTATCGCCCAGCGGGCGTAACAGCGCATAAACCACAAAAGTCGCTACCACCTGCGCTACCATAAGCCACAGATGCAACATTGTAGGTTTCATCTCACGAATCGAAACTCGACAGAAGGTGCAAAATAGCATCAAAAAGATGAGGAGTGGGGTAGAGATAGCTCCACTCCACTCATCAAACATAGTTATAGGATAATACAACAATACGCCTATCGCCATACTGATAGGCATAGCGATAGAGCGCATTGTATGTGACGAAATTTTCACTTTTTACTCAATTCCGTTAAAGAAGTATGGAGCATAGTTGTAGCCACACTTGTCGTACAACTTACGCAACAAGTGCATACGGCGTGCGAAATCGTCGTAGTTCTTCTCTCCGTATGTCCAACCCACCTCGGCAATAGCTG
>JAFYQY010000016.1 GCA_017559685.1 Alistipes sp. | reverse complement strand
GTGAACTATGTTCTGCAGGCTACCGAGAACGAGGACGGTACAAAAATTAAGAGCGAGAGTGGCGGACAGTTGCGCCCCGATGCGATATTCTACTTGCCTGAGGGTAAGAATCTGATTATCGACTCGAAGGTGTCGCTTACGGCCTATACCGACTATATCAACGCCTCGATTGAGGAGCAACCTGCGAAGCTCGCCGCCCACCTGCGTTCCGTAAAGGCGCATATCGACGAGTTGGATAAGAAGGAGTATTACAAGCACGTGAAGAATTCGGCAGATTTTGTGATGATGTTTGTGCCTAACGAGGGCGCCTACCTTGCAGCGTTGAATGCCGACAAAGATTTGTGGGAGAGCGCTTACAAACGCCATATTGTGATTATTAGCCCAACCCACCTTATCTCGGTGTTGAAGTTGATGTATCAGCTCTGGATGCGTGATAAGCAGACCAAAAATGCGCTGACCATAGCCGAGGAGACAGGTAAACTCTACAATAAGTTTGTAGGTTTTGTCAACGACTTGGAGGATATAAACCGCCATCTCGGCAAGGCCACTTCAGCCTACGAGGCGGCCTACAATAAACTCTCGACGGGCAGGGGAAATATCCTCTCGAAGGTCGAGAGCATCAAGGAGCTTGGTGTTACTACAGCTAAAAAGTTAAAAGTAGAGGTTGAAAAGGATGAATAGCAAGCGTAAAATAGTGTCATAAATCGTTCGGATCATCGACCTATGATTATCGATATCGATTTGTCAAAATAAGAATAGCGAGGATTGCTCCTCGCTATTCTTATATCGTCAATCTATTGGTCTTACGGGCGAGCATCACCTTCAATCGGTTGAGTCGAGCCATCTCCGATGCAATCTCGAGTTGCTCCTCCTCGCTTATATTCTCATTCGCAAGCTGAGCCTGCAACTTAGCAATCATTCCCGTAACCACCTTGGTTTTGAAGAGTTGCATCGCCTTTGGCACGCCCTTACCCAATACCTCCGACTCGGTTGTGGTGTGCACATCCTTCTTAGTCCAAATCTCGCTCACAGCGTACTGATCGTCGGTGAAAAGGATGTCGGTAGCGGCATCGCAAACCTCGATATCGATGTGTGAAGTGAGCTCCTCGGGTTGGAGTGTACGCCCCTCGTTGTGGGCTGTGCGACAGAGATCGTAGATTTTGTTGTATACCTCGTTGTGGAAACGCATATTATCCACCGTCATCTCGTCAAAGATGGTCTCGGCAACATTCAGCGGTACAATCTTGCGACCTTCACGATACTCGTAATTCTTTCCGCCGTGAACAATCAGATAGTATATCAACTCTCGCTCGATAGACTCCAAACTACTGCCTATGGTCAAATGGCCAAAGTGTTCGCCCTCCTCGCTTGTTGGTTTCTCCTCCTCACGCTTTCTCCAATAGCGATTACTCTCACGTTGAATGAACTCGCTGGCCTCTTTGTCGCCCAACGAATTTACTCGTCGTTTTGCTACCTCGGTAACCAAAACATCCTCGCTCATACCCATCAGCTGTGCACACTCTTTGATAAAGAGTGTTCGCTGTATAGCATCTGGAATTTCTGCTATCGACTGCACCATATCCTTCACCACCTCGCCTCGCTTGATTGGGTCATCGCCTGCATCGGCAAGGAGCAACTTCGCTTTGTAGGAGATAAAGTCTTGGCTGTTGCGCTTAACGTACTCACGCACCTCCTCGGCAGAGTGTGAGCGAGCAAACGAATCGGGATCATCCTCCTCGGGCAGAAGCACCACACGAACATTCAATCCCTCTTTGAGAATCATATCAATACCTCGCAACGATGCGTGCTGACCTGCAGAGTCGCCATCGTACATCACGGTAATATTCTTAGTGAAACGAGACAAAAGGCGTATCTGCTCGGTCGTGAGCGACGTACCCGACGAGGCTACAACATTCTCTACGCCCGATTGGTGCATCGATATAACATCGGTGTAACCCTCGACCATAATGGCGTAGTTCTGCTGTTGGATAGCCTTCTTTGCGAAGTACAAACCGTAAATCTCGTTTTTCTTGCTGTAGATTTCGCTCTCTGGCGAGTTCTGATACTTGGCAACCTTCTTGTCGGTGCGGAGTGTACGACCTCCGAATGCTACGATGCGACCCGATACATTGTGTACAGGGAACATCACACGCTCACGGAAACGGTCGAAAATTGCACCGTCGTTCTCTCGCTTGATAGAGAGACCTGTCGAGAGCAGGAACTCCTCCTTGTAGCCCGCACGCAGTGCATCCTGCGTCATCTTGTCGCCACCCGAAGGACAAAATCCGAGTCCGAACTTCTTGATTGTGCTCTCCGAGAAACCTCGAGCCTGACGGAAGTAGGAGAGACCTACCGAGATGCCCTCGTCGGTGTTGTGGAGCGTTTTCTCGAAATACTCCGACACCCACGAGTTGAGCATAAACATACTCTCTCGGTTGTTGTTGCGAATCTTATCCTCTTCGGTCTCCTCACGCTCCTTAACCTCGATGCCATACTTCTTGGCAACGATTTTTAGAGCCTCTGGATAGGAGATATTTTCGTGCTCCTTGACAAACGAAACGGCATTGCCGCCCTTGCCACAACCGAAGCACTTGTAGAGACCTTTCGACGGAGATACGACAAACGAAGGCGTCTTCTCGTTGTGGAACGGACAGCACGCCTGATAGTTTACGCCCTTGCGTTTGAGCGTAACATAATCGCTGATAACCTCGACAATATCTGCCGCAGCGTGAATTCTATCTATGGTATCTCTATCGATCATCGGGTACAAAGGTAGTGAAAGAAATTAAAAATGAAGAATTAAAAATTAAAAATTCCTCTCTCGCTTTACTCTTTGTAGAGTAAATATTTTTGTCGAAGGCTCTTAAAGCGCTCGATATCAGCCTGCCATACGGCTCTTATCTCGTCGGCAGAACGCCCCTCGATAATCATCTTGCGGATGTAATCTACACCCACCAACTTCTCAAAAAATGGGGTGAAAAACGCATCGCCCACGCCCAATCGCTTGTAGGCGTCGATGATATATTCGAGGTTGAAACCCTTGCCGATTATCTCCTCGTGAGGCACTTGTCGCAAGTCGACTCCGTAGCACACTTTGTCGAGGTGTCTCGGGTGTTTGGCACCTGCAATAGAGCGAGGTTTGAACGAGAAATTACTCTTGAGATTGGGGTGTCCGTACATCTCGAACGGATACTCCGTGCCTCGGCCGAGCGAGCAGATTGTACCCTCGAAAAGGCAGGTCGAAGGGTAGAGGTATATCGCCTGCATCGATCGCAAGTTTGGCGACGGCGCAATCGGCAATGTGTAGCGTGTTTGGTGGGTGTAACCCTTGCAACACACAACCTCCAACTTGCACGCCTTGCACCAACTCTCGCCAACGGCCATTTTTGCAATCTCGCCCATCGTCAGACCGTGTACCACGGGGATAGGTAACGCACCTACGCCCGACTTATATTTCATATCAAGAATGGGGCCGTCTACATACATTCCGTTAGGGTTTGGACGGTCGAAAACTACCACCTCCTTACCACCTTCGGCTGCGCTATTCATCACCGAGAGCATCGTTATGTAGTAGGTGTAAAAACGTAGTCCAACATCCTGTATATCAACGACTATGACGTCGAACTGAGCTACCTGCTCAGGGGTGAGTCTACGTGTCTTCGAGGAGTAGAGCGACCATATTGGCAAACCCGTCTTCGAATCGATAGATGAATCGACCTTCTCGCCCGCATCGGCAGTACCTCGAAAACCGTGCTCTGGGGCAACTACGCTCACGACATTTACCCCCTTTGCGAGCATCACGTCGAGCAGATGTTCGTCATCCACTACCGCCGTATGGTTTGCCAGCAGAGCCACTCGCTTGCCGTGCAGCAACTTTTGCCACTCGGCGGTGCGCTCAGCTCCGCAAATCACTCGAGCATAGGATGTTGCGATGCAGAATATTGAAAAGAGTATTGTGAATACGTATCTCATCCCCAATTTCTAATTTTTAATTCTGCATCAGATATGCCTTGATAAATGCGTCTAAGTCGCCATCGAGAACGCTATCGCAATCGGTTGTCTGGTGTCCTGTGCGGTGGTCTTTAACTCGGCGGTCGTCGAGCACATAGGAGCGAATCTGCGAGCCCCACTCGATCTTCTTCTTGTCGGCCTCGACAGCCTGCTGTGTGGCACGACGCTTCTCGAGCTCGTATTGGTAGAGCTTCGAGCGCAAAATACGCATCGCATTCTCCTTATTCATCAACTGCGAGCGGGTCTCCTGGTTCTCGATAACGTACGAAATCTCCTCGCCCGTCTGCTCATCCTTGAAGTGGTAGCGCAAGCGTGCCGCAGTCTCAACCTTGTTTACATTCTGACCTCCTGCGCCACTCGAACGGAAGGTCTCCCACTCGACGTTGGCAGGGTTTACGACCACCTCGATGGTGTCGTCTACGGCAGGCGTAACCGCTACCGAAGCGAAGGTTGTTTGTCGTTTGTTGTTGGCATTGAATGGCGAAAGACGCACCAAGCGGTGCACGCCATTCTCGCTCTTGAGATATCCGTAGGCGAAGTCTCCCTCCACCTCCATTGTGCAGGACTTTACGCCCACCTCGTCGCCCTCCTGGAAGTCGAGCATCTTTACCTTATAGTTGTGCGCCTCACACCAGCGTGTGTACATACGCAACAACATCGAAGCCCAATCGAGCGCCTCCGTACCACCCGCACCAGCGTTGATGTCTACTATAGCACCCATCTTGTCCTCCTCTCCGGAGAGCATATTTTTCAACTCTAACTTCTCTACGAGTTCAGTTGCTCTAACGTAGGCACACTCAGCCTCCTCCTCGCTTGCCAAACCTTCGCTCACAAACTCGGGCATCAACACCACCTCGTCTACAGCTTTCCTCACCTCGTCGAAGCCTTCCACCCAACTCTTGATACCCGCAACCTTGCGCAGCTGCTCCTGCGCCTTTTCTGGGTTATCCCAAAAGTTTGGCTCTAATGTCTTCTCCTCCTCATTCTGGAGGTCTATTCTTCTCTGGTCGATGTCAAAGACACCTCCCCAGCGTATCCAGACGCCTTACAATCTCTTTAATCTGTTCTGCTTGTATCATAAAAATTGTTCTAATTGGTAAATTTTGTACCTTGCGTCGGTCGTCTAACTCCTCACATAGGCTTACTATGCTGCGGGTTCGCCGCCTAGCAACGCACAAAATTTCCTCAATTACCTCCAATTTTTGGAGTAACGAATTCCAACCGCCTCTGATTTTTGCTCTTTGCGTTGTCAATTACCTCCAATTTTTGGAGTAACGAATTCCAACCGCCTCTGATTTTTGCTCTTTGCGTTGTCAATTACCTCCAATTTTTTTTTGGAGCATTTTGCTTTGCAAAATTAGGAATTAAAAATTAAAAATTGAAAATTTTTGATGAGAAAAGGAACGCTACTATAAAATCCTATCAAAATAAAAAAGCCAAAGGCTGATGGCCAATGGCTAAGAGCAAAAGTCTATCAACTTTTAATTCTGTATTTTTAATTTTTAATTGAGGAAATTCTCCACGAATTTCCACAGCACCACGCCACCCGAAACCGAGACGTTCAATGAGTGTTTTGTGCCGAGCTGAGGGATCTCGATTGCGGCGTCGCACATATCAACTACCTCCTGCGCTACACCCTCCACTTCGTTGCCAAAAACAAGGGCATATTTTACCCCCTCTTGCGGCTCGAATTTATCTAACATCACCGACTCCGCAATCTGCTCGATAGCAACAATTGTATATCCCTCATTCTTAAGCTGTTGTACACACTCTGTGGTGGTTGCAAAATAGCTCCAATCGACCGAAAATTCAGCTCCCAAAGAGCTCTTGTGAATCTCTCTCGAAGGGGGTGTTGCGGTGATGCCACAAAGTGCGATTTTTTCGACCGCAAAGGCGTCACCCGTACGGAAAAAAGCACCCACATTTTGGGCTGAACGGACATTGTCCAAAACTACCACTACGGGCATTTTTTTCATCTGGCGAAACTCCTCGAGCGAAGGTCTGCCAAGTTCTGCGTTGGTTGTTTTTTTCATTCTATTGCTCAATTATTGCCACAAAAGTAATCATTATTTGAAAAATTTTCACTATTTTTGACCGATTTATGCGTGCGTGCTTGCGAGATGTTTAGAAGAATCGTCATATCGGCAGTGGCTTTATTGCTATCATTCAGTGCTTTAGCACAGAGTGAGAAGCTCTATTTTGATGTCGATTTTAATTTCGATTTCGACAATACCGAGTACTCGGGAAGCAACCTCGGCCCATCGGAGACACTCTTCGGAATTGCACTTGCACCCGCTTTGCGCTACGAGTGGAGCGAGAAGCACTCGCTTTCGGCTGGAGTCAATATGCAGAAGCTGTTCGGCTCGGCACGTTTTCTCGACAATATAGACCTCGTCGCATACTATCAGTTCCGCAACGAGAAGTATGGAGCGTTGGCAGGTCTGTTCCGTCGTGAGAAGTTGATAGGTCGCTATTCGGAGGCGTTCTTTAGCAATGCTTGGTTGGCGAGCAATAGGGTAGTGCAGGGTTTGGCTCTGCAGCACACCTCTAAAAATGGCTTTGTCGAGTTGATGGCCGATTGGAATGGTCTCTATTCGATGGAGCGTCGAGAGCAGTTCCGTATTCTTCTCTCGGGCGAAGGTCGCTTTGCGAAGGTTATGTATGCGGGAGCGACAGCCTCGATACACCACTACGCCAACCGTGCCGACTTCCGCTATAATGTGGTTGATGATATCTTGATAAACCCATATCTCGGAGTAGACTTTAAGGCCTTCTTCGATTTCGATATCCGTCTCGGCTACTTGCAGTCGCTCCAGCAGGATAGACTTGCGGGGGAGGGCTGGCAAACTCCATACGGTACGGAGCTCTTCTTCCGAATGAGTCGTTGGGGAGTATTCATCTCGAACAACTTCTATATCGGCGACGACTTGATGCCGCTCTACAACTCAGTGGGCAAGGAGGGTACACCTTACGGTGCCGACCTCTATGCTGGGGATCCGTTCTATCGTACAGAGAATACCATCTACAACCGTACGGGTATCGGTTACGAACGTAACTTTTGGAAAGAGCGCATAAAGGTTAAGGCGGAGTTTGTGCTCAAGACCGATGGCGAGAAGCTTTACAATCAGCAGATTATATCGCTTGCTGTAAATCTCTCGCCAAAATTGTATGACAAAAACAACAAAACAAAATAAAGTAAATTTTTAATTCGCCAATGGTCAATGGCTAATGGCAAAAAGCTAAAATTTTTTGGAATTATGGCAACAGAGAACATTGAAGTAAAGGAGAAATCTTTGAACTTCCTTGAGGAGATTATCGAGGAGTCGATTGCTAATGGTTTGTCGCACGTGCAGACACGATTTCCACCAGAGCCAAACGGCTACCTCCATATCGGACACGCAAAGAGTATCTGCATCAACTTCGGCTTGGCAAAAAAGTATGGCGGTAAGTGTAACCTCCGCTTCGACGATACCAACCCTGTAAAGGAGGATACCGAGTATGTAGATTCGATTAAGCGTGATATCAAGTGGCTCGGTTTCGATTGGGCTATCGAGCGCTATGCATCGGACTACTTCGACCAGCTATACGATTGGGCGGTAGTGC
>JAFYQY010000177.1 GCA_017559685.1 Alistipes sp. | reverse complement strand
CTACTTCAAAGGTTGAGATCGTTGGCGATTGCGAGGATAGAGGTACTAT
Source organism: Alistipes sp. (assembly GCA_017559685.1). The sequence continues at coordinate 15,849 of JAFYQY010000177.1, read as the reverse complement.
AGTAACCTTCAAGCCAGATGCTGAGATCTTTACACTCACAACAACCTACCGCTACGAGATTCTTTCGGCTCGTTTGCGTGAGTTGGCATTCCTCAACAAGGGTATCGCTTTGACCATCACCGATATGCGTGATAAGAACGAGCAGGGCGAGCCTCGCTCGGAGCGTTTCTACTCGGAGAACGGTTTGCAGGAGTTTGTACAGTATCTCGACAAGTCTCGTGGCGAGAAGATTATCGACTCGATCATCTATCTCGACTCGGAGAAGAATGGCATTCCTGTAGAGGTTGCTATGCAGTACAACAACTCTTTCTCGGAGAATGTACACTCTTATGTAAATAATATCAACACTATCGAGGGTGGTACTCACCTTACAGGTTTCCGTCGTGCTTTGACTCGTACTTTGAAGAAGTATGCAGACGAGTCGGGTATGCTCTCGAAGATTAAGTTCGAGATTAGCGGCGATGACTTCCGTGAGGGTTTGACCGCAGTTGTATCGGTTAAGGTGGCAGAGCCTCAGTTCGAGGGTCAGACCAAGACTAAGTTGGGTAACGACGAGGTTGCGGCAGCCGTAGATGGTGCTTTGTCTGAGGCTTTGAGCAACTACTTGGAGGAGAATCCAAAGGATGCTAAGGCTATCGTACAGAAGGTTATCTTGGCAGCTACTGCTCGCCACGCAGCTCGTCAGGCACGTGAGTCAGTACAGCGCAAGAGCCCACTTTCGGGTGTAGGTCTTCCAGGTAAGTTGGCAGACTGCTCGAGCCGAGATCGTTCTATCGCTGAGATCTTCTTCGTCGAGGGAGATTCGGCGGGTGGTACTGCAAAGCAGGGTCGTGACCGTAACTTCCAGGCTATTATGCCACTTCGTGGTAAGATCTTGAACGTCGAGAAGGCTCTCGAGCACAAGATGTGGGACAACGAGGAGATTAAGAATATGTTCATCGCTTTGGGTGTAACAATCGGTACCGAGGAGGACTCGAAGGCGTTGAACCTCGAGAAGTTGCGCTACGACAAGGTTATCATTATGACCGATGCCGATGTCGATGGTGCTCACATCTCGACACTTATGCTTACATTCTTCTTCCGTAAGATGAAGGAGTTGGTAGAGAACGGACACGTTTACATCGCTACCCCACCATTGTACCGTGTATACAAGGGCAAGAGCGAGTTCTACTGCTGGACTGAGGAGGAGCGAGAGGGCCATATGGCAACACTCGGTAAGGGTGCCCAGGTACAGCGCTACAAAGGTCTTGGAGAGATGAGCCACCAGCAGTTGTGGGATACCACAATGAATCCTGAGACTCGTCTCCTTCGCCAGGTATCTATCGAAAACGCAGCGGAGGCTGACCGCATCTTCTCGATGTTGATGGGTGATGAGGTTGCTCCACGTCGTGAGTTTATCGAGGAGAACGCTTCTTACGCAAATATTGACGCATAAACGAATAGCGGGGCAACCCGCTATTTGCTTATAATGGCTAACCGCTAAAATTTAAGGATATGAAAGATGTTGTAGTAATTGGTGTAGCAGGAGGTACAGGCTCTGGAAAAAGCACTCTTGTAAAGCGTTTGCAGGAGGCATTCAAGAATGACGACGTGGCGACTATCTGCCACGACTTCTACTACAAGGCACACCCAGAATTAACCTACGAGGAGCGCACAAAACTCAACTATGACCACCCCGATGCATTCGACACCTGGCTTATGGTCGAGCATATCAAGGCGTTGAAGGAGGGCAAGTCGGTGGAGTGTCCAACCTACTCGTTCGTGGAGCACAACCGTGCCGAGGAGACCTTGCCAATTGCACCTTCGAAGGTTATCATCGTAGATGGCATCCTCATCTTCGAGAACGAGGAGTTGCGCAACATTATGGATATAAAGGTATATGTTGATACCGACGCCGATGTTCGTTTGGCACGCCGTATCTTGCGTGATGTACGTGAGCGTGGTCGCTCAATGGAGTCGGTAATCTCGCAGTACACCACTACCGTAAAGCCTATGCACGAGCAGTTTGTGGAGCCATCGAAGCGCTATGCCGATGTGATTATCCCTGAGGGTGGTTTCAACTCGGTGGCAGTATCGATGTTGATTCAGAACATCCGTTCTATCGTAGATAAATAGAAGGAATAGACCCCTGATAAGAGAAATAGAGATGTCGTTTGACATCTCTATTTTCTATTACATATATCCTTGTAATCGCAATATTTGCAGGCTGAATCGTCTTCGCATTGTTTAAACGGAATCGTTTTATCGAACATCTCCTGCAAGGTTACCACCACCTCGGCTTCGAATTCGTCAGACACCTCCGAGTAGGCCTCGAGATTGCGGCTCTTGCCCTCTATGGTCTCAACAAAGAGCGAGGAGTAATCCTCTCGTACCATCGAGCCCACATAATAGAGCTCAGGACGTACATCCTTGCCCTCCATACGGTTGAGCATCAATGCATAGAGTAGCGTATTTATAATATTCGATTCACGCTTGGTTACTATCGGCTCGCCGTGGAACAGCGACTCGATACCGCTATAATTCAAACGAGGTTTTCCCGTCTTATAGTCGATTACTCGCAACATATCTCCACCAAGCAGGTCAACACGGTCGGCACGGCCTGCTAAATTGACATTATACTCCTTCTCCCCCACCTTTATCGGCATAACGGTGCTCAGGTCGTACTCGGTCTTAAAGAGCTTAAAGTGTTCGTGCTTCTCCTGATAGTTGCGGATATCGTAGTTGAGCAGATTCGACTTGAGGTAGGCTCGTACGATATTACGGATGATGAGCAACTCACCACCGAGATCGTGCCTCAACACGCCATCCTTATTACCGAAATAGACCTTGGCAATAGCTTGGTCTACACACTTCTCCACCTCGCCCTTCTCACGCAAAACGATAAGTTGCGAAGTAGGATCATCAAAGCCCTCAACCTGCTTGTAGAGCAAGTCAGCCGATTCGTGGAAGATATTTCCGAAGGTCAAGCTATCAACCGACTCCTCCAGCTCATCCTCAGGGCGCAATCGTTCCACCACATTGAAGTAGAACTTCAACGGACACTTCACGTAGGTCGAGAAGGCTGTTGGCGAAAGTCCCTTATCACGAGTGAAACGCAAGAGTTTATCGAACACCTCAACATCCTTATCTACCGAAATGGCACTACTATCCGAGAGCGACACCTCGACACCCACATTCGTGTAGTTTATCTTAAAGTCGGTCTCGTACTCTATCTGGCGGATATAGCGGCTCGGCTCACCCGTACTCTTGTCGTCCGAAGATGACGAGTAGAGCATATAGAGATTCTCGGCACGCTCGATAAGGCGATAGAAGTAGTAGGCATATACACCCTCGTGGTGCGTAGCGGTTGGGATATTGAAACCGAAGCGCAAACCATACGGCAAGAACGACTTGTCGGCTGCTCGACTACCAGGGAAGTTATTGTCGGTCATCGAGAGCAAAATCACATTCTTGAAGTCGAGATTTCGAGTTTCGAGAATTCCCATAATCTGCAAACCCTCCAACGGCTCACCCGTAAATGGCACTCGCTCTGCCTGCAAGTGGCGACGTACAAGCGAGTGGTATATTTTCACAGGCATATCTATATCGCATTGACGCACAACATTTTGCAACTTGGCGAGAGCATCGTATGTAATGGACAAGTACTCCGCACGATAGCCACTCTCATCGCCTGCACCCGTACTCTCGGAGACGGCGTCAATAACGTTCAAGAGATACTCCGACAACTCGTTCCAATTCTCGGTTTTGCAAAAGAGTTTCTCCAAAAGCGGAGTTGTAGCAACCATCGACACAGGCACCTGGAAAAGGCGTTGCTCGACAATCTTTGAGCGAAGCTTCGAGTATTGCGAGGTCGAAACATCGGCAATGTACGGATGGGCAAGTAGGCCATCGACGTCGATATGATAGAAGGTGGTTTCGCCCGCCTTATTTGTTCCTGCGTGCTTCTGCAACTCCAACAGACGTTCCACAAACGAGTAGGCCAACGTATTACGGAGCGGATAGCCCATTGTAACGTTGACAATAGGCGTAGGCACCAACTTCCCATCCTTCATCTCGTATTTGACCTTAAACTTCTCGGGCAAGGCGTACAAGAGAGGCATAAGAAGATTCTCGTCGGTGAGCACAACGGCAGTATCCTTATCGAGAACTCCCTTATTCTGCGAGGCTATCTTCTCTAAAATATCGACCACACATTGGCATTGCGCCACATTCGACGAAGTCGAGAGGACATTCACCGACTTTATATTGCAGAAATTATTGTTCGAAATCTTGCCCGTTGACGGAAATTTTGAGATATTCTCACGGATAAACATTCCCGCTTCCTGATACTTATTGTCGGTATAGTAGCGGTCGTAATCCCAATAGAATTCGGCACAAGCAGCCGTCTGCAGGTACTCCAACAGCTTCTTCTCGCACTCGGACAAGGCGTTGAAGCCGACGAATACATATTTTTCGTCGCCCGAGAACTCGACCTTACCTTCGCTAAGGCGGTCGGCAGCCTCACGGTATATCATTCCCGTATATCCGATACCGAGCGAGCGAAGACGTGCACGATAGTTATCGTAGATGGCACCAAGCGAGTGCCACACATTCAAGAAGCGACCTTTTGCCGAATCCTTGTCAATAGCTCCGTTCTTATCGCCCGCAAGCGTACGCCAAAAGCGGTTTATCATCTCAATCTGCTCCTCGGTAAAATCAGCACCCATATAGGCATCCAAATCCTTCAAGTCGCTGATATTCGTAAAGAGTTGCGCAGCATCGACCTGATACTTATCAATCATATCGAAGTCAGACAACAGCACCTCGCCCCAATGATAGAACTCGTCGAACTCCTCATTGTGGTACTCCTTGTAGACCTTGTGCAACTCGGCTATAAGGCGCAAGCGGTCGGCCTTTCGCAACGCCGACAACTGGCACATCAAATCATCAATCGAGGTGTAATTAGGCTCCCAGATAGGATGCGGAGCAACCTTCGAAAGAGCCTCAGCAAAGAAGAGACGAGCTCGCTTCGAAGGTAAAACCATAGTCAGCGATGATACTTCATCGCCATATTTATCGTAAAGTTGCGAAGCAACCTCTTCGATAAAAGTAGCCATAACGACCTAATATGTTAAGGTTAATTTATATTGATAATCTCACCGCCAAATACTACTGTATGATCACGGAGAATTGTCGGTTTACCCTTATAGAAGAGTTTTGCGCCGGTCGATGTGGTAGCCTCCAAGCGCTCCGATACCGTCATACGCACCTCTGCCGAGTGCGAAGCGTCGATTGTAGCCGACACGACCGAGAGTTCTGTGCAGTTAATCTTTGCGGTCGAAGCACGCATTGTAAGGTATTTAGTCGAGCCATTCAAAGTCAAACGGCTGACACCTGTACACTCTACAGCAGCATCCAAAGTCTTGATATCAAGCGACACAGTAGCTCCACCCGAGATATTCAAATCGAAAAGATCAGTCTCGATCACATTCTCGAAGATAGCCTTTGCGTGGGCAATCTTAACCTCTCGCAACGAGTTATAGTAGATGGTGATATCTGTTACCGAGGTGCGCTTTGGGTCGTACTTTTCAGTAACAACGAGTGCGCCCTTCTTATCGACCTCGAACTTGAACTTCGACGTAATATTACCCTTTGTATCGTAGGTGATGCGACACTCTTCAGCAGTTGCCACCCTCTTCAAAACAACATTCATAGGGCCATCAATCTTGACACGGGTAAAGGCGGTAAGCCAATCGGTCTTAGGCATCGAAACAACCTGTTCCTCAACCTTCTCGGTCGACGTTGCAGGAATAGAGTCGGTTGCAGGAGCCGCTACAGCAGGTGCAGCAGGTACTGTTGCAGTCGACGCAGTTGTAGTAGCTACGGCAGGCTTTACCTGGGTGGTTGCGGTTGTGGTTTTATCTTGTGCCGAGGCAACAAACGCCGCCACAGCCAACATTGTCAAAATCAACGCTCTTTTCATAGTTTCGTCTCTATATATAATATATTTAGGTATGCAAGTTACAACTTTTTTTCGAGAAATGCCAATTTTTCAATCTTTATTTAGTAACTTTACAAAAATTTCAAGCAGATGAACAATCCACAAAAGAAGAATCGAGCAGTGATAGTACCTGCAAGTGCTGGTTCGGGCAAAACCTACCGCATTGCACACGAGTATATCTACGACGTGCTTCGCAACCGCTACAATGATGAAGGAGAGGCCTATTTCGACCAAAACTTCTACAAGCGCATCCTTGCAGTAACCTTTACAAACAAGGCTACCGAGGAGATGAAGTCTCGTATTCTCAAGGAGATACATCTGCTTGCATCAGGCCAGGATAGCAGTCATCTCAAGGCTCTTATGAAGGAGACTTCGCTTGACGAGGCCACTCTGCGCAGTCGAGCAAAGAGAGTTCGCTCGTTGATTTTGCACGACTACTCGCACTTTACGGTACTCACAAACGACACCTTCTTCCAGCGTATTCTCCGCTCCTTCGTGCGAGAGTTGGGCATAGATATGAACTTCTCGACAGAGCTTGATACGGCACCCGTACTCACAAAGAGTGTAGATGCTCTGATCGAGGATATCACAACAAAGGAGGAGTTGCGAAAGTGGCTGGAGGAGCTCACCACCGACCGTATCAACGACGGCGAAAGGTGGGATATTCGTGGCGCCTTGACCGCTCTCAACGGGGAGTTGTTCAAGGAGTCGACCAAAGACATTATCGCTAACAGCAAGGATAAAGAGTCGCTCAAAAAGGCGATTAAGGGTTTTGCAAGCATAGTCGAGAAGGATAAGAAGGCCTTTATGGCAAAGGGTGTCGCTGCCAATGAGTTGATAGCCTCAAGAGGTTATGAGCACAGCCATTTCAAGCGCAGTTTCACAACGATTTTCGACAAGGTTGCCGCAGGTACGCTCGATAAGATTACCGACGCCACCCTGCGCCACCTCGACGACACGCCCGAGGAGTGGTTTAACAAGGGTAAGGCAACAGCCGATTTGTGCGCCCTGGCAAGGGAGTTGCAGGCGATGTTCAACGACATCTACAATGATTTTCTTGCTCTCAAAACACTCGAGAATACGCATCGCATACTTGCTCGCAACTACCGTGGTTTCGCTCTGTTGCACGACTTGCAGGATAAGGTGGATGACATCTGCAAGCAGGAGAACTCGATGCTTCTCTCCGAGACCAAGCACGCCATTGCTGGTTTTATTTCGGAGTCGGAGACGCCTTTCATCTACGAGAAGGTGGGCAACTACTTCGATAAATTTATGATTGACGAGTTCCAAGACACCTCGGTCAAGGAGTGGAATAACTTCCTACCTTTGTTGCGTAACGCAATGTCGCAATCGACTGATACATCGGTGCTTATTGTAGGCGATGTCAAGCAGTCTATATATCGTTGGAGAGGTGGCGACTGGCGAATTCTTGGACGAGACGTAGAGGGTGCTCTTGCCGATTGTGAGCGCATACCGTTGAAGGATAATTGGCGCAGTTTGCCGAACATCGTAACGTTCAACAAATTGCTCTTCAATGATGTTATCGAGCGAAAAAACAACGAACTCAATGCTCGACTCGACGAGGCGAGCAAGGCAAATCGCATATCTAAGGAGTGCAAGGAGGAGTTGTACGACACGCTACAACGAGCATACACCGACCACGACCAGGTACCTCAAATAGAGCATACGAACTGGGGTTACATATCGATAACCACGCCTGCCGAGAGCGGTAGCGACCCAAGAGGCAAGAATGATATGCCTCTCTACATCGAGAGAATCAGAGAGGTGTTGGAGAAGGGCTACCTACCTCGTGACATTACCATTTTGGTACGCAAGAATAGCGAAGGTATGGATATCGCCGAGGAGTTGCTCCACTACCGTGATTTCTTCCCCGAGAATTTGTGGTTTGAGATTACCACCGAGGAGGCGTTGAGTTTGGCAAGTTCGAATGCGGTGAAGCTCATCATCGCAATTATGCGTCTTGCAATAAATCGCAACGACATCACCTCGCTTGTGCAGTACAACCACCTGCACAAGAACGATATGTTTGGTGCAAAACTCGACGATGAGGAGAACGCATTTTTGGACTCGATTCGTACGATGTCGCCCGAGGAGGCGTTCAACCATATAACCATCAGATATGCCGAAGATTTAGCGGAGGACACAGCCTATGTATTGGCTCTACACGAGCATATTGCACGCTTCTCGGCAGGAAAAGTTGCCGATTTGGCACTCTTCGACAAGTGGTGGAAAGAGAAGGGCGACTCTCTCTCGGTACGTGTTGAGCGTAGCGACAGAGCCATCGAGATTCTCACAATTCATAAGGCTAAGGGCTTGGAGAACAAGGTCATCATTATGCCTCGTTGCTCGTGGTCGTTGGAGCCACTCGACTCGACGAGTTACATCTCGAATATCGTATGGTCGAAGGCGGCACCAAACGAATACCTCGACGATGTGGGAATGTTTCCTGTGTCGTTCAACAAGTCGGTTGCCGAGTCGCTCTTTGCCGACGGATATTTCCGTGAGACAATCTACACCTGTGTGGATGCGTTGAATATGCTCTATGTGGCAACAACCCGACCAAAGGAGCAGTTACACATCTTCCTGCCAAATCGCAGACGAGGCAATACGGTCGATACACTCCTGCTCGACATCTACGGAGGGGATATGAAGCCGGGCAAGGATGGCGCTATCAAATACTACGAGATAGGAACTTTCGATGGGCCAGAACCTAAGAAAGAGGATAAAGCAGTGGATAAGAAGGTTTCGACAATGGTGATAAAGCAACATAGCGTTTCGCCTGTGGAGCTTCGCCTACGCACCTCGGTGTCACGCTACTTCTCCGATGAGGAGGGTGCATTGACACCTCGCAGCGAGGGTATTCGTATGCACCAAGCATTCGAGGAGGCAAAGAGCCGAGAGGATATCTTCGCAGCGCTCGACGAGATGGGCATAAATGGAGAGTTACCAACCGAGGATATCGCAAGACTCAAAGAGCAAATAGGAAAAACGCTCGACACATCGGTTGCGGGCGAGTGGTTCGATGGAGAGTGGGATAAGTTGCTCTGCGAGCGCTCTATCATCCATTCGAGCGAGAAGAAACGACGCCCCGACAGAGTGATGATTCGTGGCAAGGAGGCCGTTATCGTAGACTACAAGTTCGGCGAGGAGAATAGCCGTTATAATAAGCAGATTGCCAACTACATAGCAGAGTTGCAGAAGATGGGCTACACCTCGATAAAGGGATATATATGGTATGTTCCGACGGGCAAGATTACCCAAATCAACCCTCAATAATTGATAATTTACTTTTTAGTGTTATCTTTGTAGGATGAAACTCGAGATTTTCAACATAATACCGAAGAATTTCCGCCTCAAAGGGGTGGGCGTTGCCGTAACTATTTTTGTTCGTGCGCTATTGAACTTTGTGGGTTTGGCAGCTCTGCTTCCGGTTCTGTTTTTGATTCTCGATTCGGAGAGTATCCACTCGAACGACACCCTTAACGCAATATACAACCTCTTCGGTTTTGGCTCGGATAAGCACTTTGTAGTAGCTGTGGCCATAGCTGTGGTGGTATTTATTGTGGTTAAGAACCTGATCAATCTACTGCTCTACCGTGTGGAGCGAGACTACATCTACTCGCTCTATCGTCACCTCTCGCACCGACTCTTTGTCGGCTACTTCGCACAGGGTTTGCAGTTTGTGAAGAAGGAGAACTCGGCGGTGCTTTCACGCAACGTGAATATCGTATGCTACACCTTTATTACGGGAGTGTTGCGACCATTGGCGACACTCGCAAGCGAGGTGTTGCTCCTGATAATGATTTTCATCTCGATAGCCATCTACTCACCTCTTGGAGCACTCCTATCGGTGGCGGTGTTTATCCCTGTAGCGTGGCTCTACTTCGCATTTATGCGCTTCCGTCTCGACCGCTATGGCAATGTCGAGAACGAGGCGCAACGACGTAAGTATCGTGATGTAATTGAGACCTTTAGAGGATATGCCGACATCGAGATTAACAACGCCTTCGACCACCGACTCTCGCTCTTTGATCGTGAACTCGATACCATTGTGGAGGTTGGTCGCAAGAATGCAACCATCTCGTTATTGCCACAGTACCTTACCGAGACAGGTTTGACGGTAGGTATGGCACTTCTCCTCTGCCTGGGTATGGGCTTTGAGTCGGCCGATATGAAGATTCTATTCGGTGTTTTCGCTATCGCAGGTTTGCGCCTATTGCCTTCGGCACGCAACATTATGGGTGCGTGGAGCGCATTGCGCTACAACCGCTATACAATCGACATTCTCAACGAGACTAAGGTCGAGGAGGAGAAGCACTCACATAGCAAGGAGCATATTTCGCTCAACGAGGCTATCGAGGTGCGTAACCTCTCGTTCCGCTTCGAGGATGGCTCACACGATACTCTGCACAACCTTTCGCTCACAATTCGCAAGGGCGAGAAGGTGGGTATCAACGGAGAGTCGGGCGTGGGTAAGACTACCCTGCTCAACATCCTACTCGGTCTCTACACTCCAAGCGAGGGTGGTGTCTACATCGATGGCAAGGAGTTGAATGGAGAGCTTCTGCGCAAGTGGCAGAATAGCATAGGTTATGTTTCGCAGAGTACATTCCTCTCCGATACGACCATACTCTCGAACATCGCACTCGGTTGCGAGGAGAAGGATATCGATATGGCACAAATTGAGAAGTGTATCGAGGCTGCATCGCTCTCAGAGTTTGTCGCTTCGTTGCCAAATGGCGTTCATACACGCATTGGCGAGTGTGGAGCGCTCCTCTCGGGCGGTCAGCGTCAGCGCATCGGCATCGCTCGTGCGCTCTACAAGAAGGCCGATATCCTCTTCTTCGACGAGGCTACATCTTCGCTCGATAACACTACAGAGCAGAACATCAACCGTGCAATTGAGCAGTTGTCTTCATCGAACGAGAATCTTACAATCGTAATTGTGGCACACCGCAATAGTTCGCTCGACTGTTGCGACCGCATCATAACACTCGAAAAAAACGAACAATAATATGGATTACCGCATAGCAGACTTTTTACTCCGTACCGAAGGAGCTCACAGCAATATCGCAGAGTGCGGTTTGGTATCCTTCAAACCATTTGAGGTTGAGAGAGATAATACAGCCGAGCCGACAATGATTTTGTATATGGAGAGCAAAATCGACGAGGCAGACTACCCCTCTACCGAGCTTATTCACTCTTTCGAGTTCGAGCAGGATTATGCTACGGGCGAGTTATCTCGCTATGAGGGTGGTTACCGTTTTTCGATGTATCGTGAGGGCAAGACCTTCTGGCTCATCAAGAACAACAACTCGAATATTGTGGAGAGCAACCTCGGAGCGTACGACAAAACCGACCCTTCGCTCGTGCGATTTGGTATCTGGATAATGTTCGGCATCACCATAGCTCCACTCGGAGCTATTGCTATCCACTCGTCGGTAATTGTAAAAGAGCACCAGGCGGTGTTGTGTCTCGGCGAGTCGGGAACGGGAAAGAGCACCCACACACGTCTTTGGCGTGAGAATATCGAGGATGCTCGACTCTTGAACGACGACAGCCCTATTGTTCGAATGATTGACGGCAAGTGTATTGTCTACGGATCGCCGTGGAGCGGAAAAACTCCTTGCTATGTAAATAAGAATGTGCCTGCACGTGCCTTTATGCGCCTCTCGCAAGCGCCATACAACAAGATTCACCGCTTGCCGGCTTTGTCGGCCATAGGTGCAATTTTGCCGTCGTGTCCACCCGCATTTGCCTATGACAATGAGTTGCAGGATCACATCTGCAACACCGTTTCGGATATCATTTCGTGCACTCCTGTCTACCACTTGGAGTGTCTGCCTGACGCCGCAGCTGCGGAGTTGTCCTACTCAACAATCTTTGGGAAATAGAGATGAAGAATGCTCGCACCATAGCCAATCGTGAACTCTTTTCCATCGTGCGTGATACCCTGCTCGAGGGTAAGACCGTGCGCATTTCGGTCAATGGTCAGAGTATGCTCCCCTTCTTCCGTAGTGGCTCGACAATCACTATGCGTCCTGTGCGTGAGGAGGATATACGCAAATATAACGTAGTGTTTGCCGATGCAGGCAACTCGTTTGTGGTGCATCGCATCATCGAGGTGGGCAAGGAGAAGATTACCCTGCTTGGCGACGGCAACTACATTGGCACCGAGCGTGTCGAGCGTGATAAGATATACGGCATAGTAGATTGCTCGGCCGTGCATATCTTCTTCGCAAAGATTTGGCTCTGGCTTCGTCCCGTACGACGATTTCCACTTGCAATTTTCCGCAGGATATTATAAAAAGGAAAGGGAATGTGTTATACATTCCCTTTTTTTGTCTACTGCACCACTAAAATAGGTGGTGATTGAGCTATTTTTTTGAGGTAAACAAAGAGCCGAGTGCGCAGCATACTAAAGCGTATGTGAGCAACTCGGCTACTGAAGTGCAACTCAAAAAGAGCCAATCAGAACTATTTTTTCTCCTTCAAGAGATCACGAATCTCGGTCAAGAGCACCTCCTCCTTCGATGGAGCTGGTTCTGGTGCAGGTGCTGGAGCTGGTTTCTCCTCCTCCTTCTTCTTTGTGAGGCGTGTCATAATCTTAACCATAAGGAAGACGCAGAAAGCGAGAATTGCAAAGTCTACAACCTGCTGAATGAATGCGCCATACTTCCAAGTTACGGCAGGAGTGATAACCTTATCGCCCTCCATAACTGCATCGTGGAGTGTTAGACTCAAGTCGGTAAAGTTCACCTTGCCGAGCAACATTCCAAGCGGCGGCATAATTACATCGTTAACCAACGACGCTACAATCTTACCAAAGGCACCACCGATGATAACACCGACTGCCATATCCATCACATTACCCTTGAGGGCGAATGCCTTAAAATCTTTCAAGAATCCCATAATTTCTTCTCTATTTAAGTTAAACTGTTATTATCCTATAATCAAAAGTACTGCATCGGTTGCTACGTTATCACCCTCAGCCACAGCTATTTGCTGAACTGTACCCGAGTAGTCCGAAGTGATCGAATTCTCCATCTTCATAGCCTCCAAAACTACCACCTCGTCGCCAGCATTTACGGTGTCGCCAACCTTGACCTTCAACGAGATAACTCGGCCTGGAAGTGGAGCTACAACCTTATTGCCAACAGCCGCCTTTGGTGCTGCCGGAGCCTCGACCTTTGCAGGTGCCTCGCCCAACTCGATAAGCACGGTGTCAGTAGCGACATTCTCGCCCGCAACAACCAAAATCTGCTTAACATAGCCCGCAGCATCCGAAGTGATCGAATTCTCCATCTTCATAGCCTCCAAGACTGCAACCTCCTGACCTACAGCAACTGAGTCGCCAACCTTAACCTTCAACTCGATAACCTTACCAGGAAGTGGAGCCACGATTGTGTGGCCTGTAATTGGCTGTGCCTTAGGCTCTGCCGCAACGGTCTCCTCCTTTGCAGGAGCCTCGGCTGCCGCCTTTGCCTGATATGCCTTAACCTTCACGCCTGTGAGATATGGCTTAGCTACGAGTGGGAACAACTCGAGCAACAACTGCTCCTTCTCATTCTCGGCGAGCTTCACACCACCTGCCTCAGGGAGTTCAGGGTTTGGCTGGTGCTGATACTTCGAGATATCGTAGTTGCTCTCCTCACGAACACCGCAAATCTTGAAGCGGAATTCAGGATCAATCTTCACAGGTGTAGTTCCGTATTCGCCCTTCACGAGGTTTACGAACTGATTGTTCTTTGTGGTGTACTTCGCACGACCTGCCTTCAAGTCGAGAGCGCAGTTAACTGCCTGAGCACCAACAATCTGCGATGTAGGAGTTACGAGTGGTGGCAAACCTGCCGAGAGGCGCACCTCAGGGATCAACTCCATAGCCTTAGGCAAAATATCCTCGGCCTTCAAAGCCTGCAACTGAGCCACCATATTCGAGTACATACCGCCCGGAATCTCAGCCTCCTGAACAAGTTTGTTCGGAGCAGGGAAGCCGAAGTAAGCCTCGATCTTCTGTGCTGCGTCGAGCAACGCCTCGAAGTCATCCTTCTGTGCCGCCGCAACAGCCTTATCGAGCAATGCCTCGACCTCAGCTGGAGTAGCGTCTACCACAGGATTAAATGGTTTTGGAGCAGGTTTGTCGGCACCAAACACCGAGATATTCAACTCCGAACGGATATCCTTCAACTGCTCGTTAATCTTGGCAACGGCCTCCATATTTACGCCCAAGTCGATACCGAGCTTCTGGCAGAAGAGGTATACCAACTCCAATGCAGGAGCACCTGTACCGCCACCAAACCACCAGCAGTTAGCATCCACAACATCTACGCCCGCTGCGATAGCTGCATAGACCGAAGCCAAACCGTAGCCTGGAGTACAGTGGGTGTGGAAGTCGATAGGAACGGTCACTGCCGCCTTCAACTTCTTAACGAGTGCGCTGACACGCTGTGGCGGAATCAAACCCGACATATCCTTGATGGTGATCATATCGGCACCCAAGCCAGCCAACACCTTCGCCTTCTCAACGAAATAGTCGTCGGTGAAGACAGGTGCAGGGTTCTTCTTGCCCATAAGCTTCTGGAAGAACGACAACTTCGGATATTTTGGATCTACGGTGTAGCAAACTGCGCAGTCTGCGATACCGCCATACTTCTTAACATATTTGATTGTAGACTTAACGTTCTCGACATCGTTCAAGCAGTCGAAGATACGCATAATGCCGAGACCACTCTCGATAGAGTTGCGGCAGAAACCCTCGATAATCTCGTCGGTATATGGCGCATAGCCAAAGAGGTTACGGCCACGTGAGAGTGCGGTGAGCTTCGATACATCGCCAATCTCCTTCTTGATGCTCTCGAGACGATACCACGGATTCTCGCCAAGGTAACGCATCACCGAGTCAGGCACTGCACCACCCCACACCTCCATAGCGTAGAAGTGTGCATCCTTATAGTAAGGCAAACAACGCTCAATTTGCGCCTGTGTCATACGAGTTGCGAAAGAGGACTGTTGTCCGTCTCGCAAGGTCAAATCTCTGATTTTAAGAGTTTTAGCCATAGTTTTAAGGTTTATTTGTTATTTTTTATATTCTCATCTTAGGTTGTTCGTAATAACAAAGTTAATAAATTTTCGCAAAAAACAACAAAAAACGGACAAAAATGTAGAAAAACGAAGCGGCTCTCCCCATTTTTTTTTGTATATTTGTATAACAAATCTAAATCTTCTATTATGAAAAAGGTACTTCAACTATCAGGTTATGTCGGCTGGTTGGTAGCCATTTTGGGTGGCACCGCAGTGGCGATATCGGTATTACAACTCAATGGTAATCACAACGAGGTTTGTAACTATGTTCAAAGAGTATTGTGGATATTACTTCCGCTCTTACAGCTCGGCTTTTGGAGCTATTTCTGCACTCAAAGCGAGATCCAGTCGCCAATATTCACACCATTAATACTTATTACGGCTTCGTTGCTCTTACAGTTAGCAAATGTCGGTGCTTGGAGCGTCATTGACTTCTTCTCATTATACCATGATTGGGAGTTGATGAGTATAATTTCCAATATATCAACTGCGGTAATGATAATTATGATACTCTGCCTGGTTGTCGGAATGATATGGTTGAGCCGTTTCTTCTCGAAGGATGCAAGACTCAAAGCTATTACTATCGCTATACCTATATTATATATAATATCACGGGTTGTCTGCTATTTAGCACCGTTGGCTGTCGAGGCAGATATTGACTTGCAAATATACTCCTACTATAATATCTTCGATTCTGTTGCTAAATACAGTTTGTGGGGCTCATTCTACCTACTATTATCGTCATTAAACAATAAACAATAAACAAT
>JAFYQY010000176.1 GCA_017559685.1 Alistipes sp. | reverse complement strand
CGATGTTATCTCCTCATCTATTTTTGATAGAGCCTCGGTTTGAGCAACAAAGAGCGCAGTTATAGAGTCAGCCTCCGGCTTTGTCGGCGCCTCCATATACTCACGCTGACGAGCCAACAATGCGCCATATCCCGAGAAGTACCTCTCGACCACACTTTTCAACTTTATCTCTCGTTTTTGGGCGTCGAGCAAAGCCTTATAATCGGCTGGCGAAAGCCGCTCGGCAAAGAAGTCGTTAGCCACTAAATCTCGCTTTTGGCGACTCTTATCGACGCTGTAGCCCGAAGGCTTGTTCTCCTCAACAACCGCAGGCTCACTCTTTGCTGTAGCCGACGATTTGAGCGCCTCATCATAGGCCGCCAATGCACCCTTGACATCTTGCTGTGCAACGAGTGCAACCTCTCGATCGTACTCGCCCTGCAACTTCACAAGCTCTTTCTCCAACGACAAAATCACAGGAGCAAGTTCCTTACGCAGAGCCTCGTTCTTGCCATACTTGGCACGCTGTTCGGCCAGCACATCTGCCACCGAATCACGCAAGAAGCCAGCCCTTTCGAGTTTTTGATTAGCTTGAGCCTGTGCGCCAAACGCACACGCCACAGCCACCGCATATATTGCAATTCGTTTCATCGCCACATTCTAATAAACATAAACTGAATAAATCCGAATATCTCCAAACGACCCATCAACATCAGTATCGAGTCCTGAATCTTGAGGAACGGATGAACATCGGCATAGTTGCTCAACGAGCCAACCGCCCCGAAACCTGGGCCTACATTGCTCACACTCGCCACCGATGACGAGAATGCTGTAAGCAAGTCCATACCGAAGAGGGTGCTCGACAATGTTCCGAGGAGTATCAACGAGAAGTAGGTTGTAAGGAACAGCGTCACTGCATTAACCTGTCTGTCGCCCTGCATCATTCCATCCAAACGGATACGAATAACGGCGTTAGGGTGCTGCTGGCCACGCAAACGAGCCACCAAAACCTTGAAATAGAGTAGAACTCTATCGACCTTAACACCTCCCGATGTCGAGCCTGCGCAACCGCCAATTATCGAGAGAATAATCAATATAACCACCGCAAACGGAGTCCAAAGATTGGTATCGGTAGTTGCAAAACCCGTTGTCGTAATAATCGACACAACTTGGAAACTCGACTCACGAAGTGCTGTAGGCAGACTTGTATAGAGGTCAGCACAATAGATACTACCACCTATAGCAAGCGCTGCAAGCACGATTATCGCCACATAGACACGCACAACCTCCGAACGGAACAGGTTGTTATGCTTGAAGGTGAGCGTCGAGTAGATAAGTCCAAAGTGGAGACTCGAGAGAAACATCGCAATCATCAATATCCACTCGATAGTCACACTATTGAAGAAGCCCACACTCGCATTCTTGGTCGAGAAACCACCCGTAGCACAAGCCGACATTGCGTGGTTCAACGAATCGAACCAGTTCATTCCTGCAATCTTCAAAGCTATGGTAAAGAGTACAGTCAAGCCAATATATATCGCAAGAAGAATCTTCACAAGCTTCTGTGTGCGGTATTGGAAGTTATCCTTTGCCAACGACGAGAGTTCGATACCCGACAACTCCATCTTGTTCGTACCGAGCGACGGCAAAATCAACAGCGCAAACATAACCACGCCTACACCACCAATCCAGTTGGTTACCGTACGCCAAAAGAGCAAGCCACGTGGCAACGCCTCGATATCCTTCAAAATGGATGCACCCGTAGTGGTAAAGCCCGAAACGCTCTCAAACCAAGCATTTACGAACGAAAACTCTCCGCCCCAAATCAAATATGGGAACATTCCGACCACACACGCAATCAACCACGAGCCTACGACAATCGCAAAGCCCTCCTTTGTGGTAATGTTGTCAGGGCGAGGAACAAATATCATCGGGAACACGCCAAGCAACAGCGTCAGCAACGCCGACAACAGCAACGGATAGAAACCCGTATCGCTAGATACGTACGAGATACCCGCCGCCACTGTCATAAAGGCAGAGAGGTAGAGCATCACCGTACCCACATATCTCAAAATTACACTAAATCGCATCGTTCTTATGCTTTACATCCGACATCGAACTATTGATCAAATGCTCAATATTCTCATTCAACTCCTTAACCTGGTCTATCATCTCAGCCTTTGCCTTATACGGAATCTTGAACGACAGATAGTCAGCAAGCGCACGATTCATCTTGAGCACAGGCTTCACAGCGTAGATATAGACGAAGTAGTAGAGCATCAACACAATAGCAATCATCACTGCCAACGAAATCAATACCGGCGCAACCGAGCGATAGGCATTCTTCGACAACTGCTCTGCTCGAGGTGCCAACGCACCGTGCGACAACGAGATATAGCGCTTAACCTGATCAACAAAGTTGTTATATGCAGGCTCGTAATTCTCGACATACCACGCACGACCGAAGGTGCGGGTAAATACCGTCATAACCGAATCGGCAGAGACTTCGAATGGAGCGCCATAGTTCTCGGCAAGTTGCTGCAACTCTGCACTATAGAGTGCCAGAGTATCGAGACATCCCTGCATCTGAAGAGGAGCATTCGATCGCACAGATGCAATGTGAGCGCCCATCTCCTTCAGCGCTTCGTTGCACTTCTCACGACCGTTCTCATTCTCAAATACAGCAATATCAATCATCGCACGACTATGGTCGTGAGCCGAGCTAAGCAAGTTCTTCGCAGTCTCCATATCGCTATGACTTGCCGCCAAAATCTCGTCGGTATCCAAACTCAGGTTGCTCAACTCGAACAACGATATTACACCCGATGCAGCAAGGAGCGTTACAACGCTCAAAAACGCCACCGAAACCTTCTTTCCAAACCCTTTCATATCCTGAAAAATAAATTTACAATTCGTGTTTAGTTCTGTTTTAACTCACAAAGGTAGTAAAATTTTGCGTATTTTAATTAAAAATTAAAAAAAATGAGGGTAAAGGCTATTTTTCTCCGAT
>JAFYQY010000175.1 GCA_017559685.1 Alistipes sp. | reverse complement strand
TCCATAATAGCAAACTCGACCATCATAGCAGTCTTATACTTGAGAATCTCATCGTAAGAGAGCTCCTTACCACCATAAACCTTCTCGAAGATAGCATCAATCTCGGACTGAGTATAATCCTCGGCATAGAACTCCTCGATACCGTGATCCGAGAGACGACAACCAACCTCCTCGAAGAACTTGTGACGAACACGCAAAGCCTCGATCACATCCGAGAACTTCTTAATCTCGACACCCGACACCTCGGCCAACTTATCGATATAATCCTTAAAGTCGGCAGGCACCTCTACAGCCATCGCCTTATCAGGGCGCCAAGTAGGCAACATCTTAACCTTGAAGCCGTCGGCTGCAACCTTCAAGTGGTGCTCGAGCGAGTCGATAGGATCGTCTGTTGTGCAGACAACCTCAACATTGTAGTGCTCCATCAAGCCACGAGCGAAAAACTCGGGCTGCTGCAACTTCTCGGTACAAACGTCGTAAATTTCTCGTGCAGTCGTAGGGTTGAGCAACTTCTCGACACCGAAGGCAGTCTTGAGCTCCAAGTGAGTCCAATGGTAGAGCGGGTTACGCATAGTGTAAGGAACGGTCTCCGCCCACTTCTCAAACTTCTCCCAGTCGGTTGTATCCTTACCGGTGCAGTAGCGCTCGTCTACTCCGTTGGTACGCATTGCACGCCACTTGTAGTGGTCACCCTCGAGCCAAATCTTCGACAAGTTGTCAAACTTGTGATTCGAAGCTACATACTCAGGAATGAGGTGACAATGGTAGTCGATAATCGGCTGATGTGCTGCATACTCGTGATAGAGGCGCTCAGCAGTTGGCGTCTGCAACAAAAAATTCTCGTCGTTAAACTGTTTCATAGTGGCTTATGTTTATGTATTTTATTTGTAAAATTAACTCTTTTTTTTCGATTGAGCAACGATTTTAGCAAGATTTTCTAAAATTCTACGAATTTATAGACCCTGCGAGAAAAAGTAGAAAAAACCTCGTCGCAAATTGCTTGTTTTATCCATTTTTTACTATCTTTGTAATTGATTGGCAGATTTTGCGCAATGAGAAGATTTTGGCAGATAGCAGTAGCAGTTATGGCGTTGTTCTCGGTGGCGAGCGCAACAGCACAGGAGGTACAGGAGGATAGACGTATCCGACTTGCCGACCCGTTTATTTTGTTGGATAAGGGCACATACTACGCCTACGGCACGCATAGTCGTAATGGCATAGAGTTCTACACTTCGAGCAACCTCAAGGAGTGGGAGTTCGGAGGAGTTGCACTCCACAAAGATGACTCCTATGGCAACAAGTGGTTTTGGGCACCTGAGGTCTATCTCGTAAATGGTCTTTACTATATGTTCTACTCGGCCGAGCAGCGCACCTGTGTAGCGATATCGGACTCGCCAGCAGGACCATTCGAGCAGCTCGACCACGTACCACTGATTGACGGCTACAAGAACATCGATAATACGCTTTTTATCGACGATGACGGCACGCCGTATATGTTTTATGTGCGAGTGGAAAAGCCGTTCAAAATCTGCGTAGCGGAGCTGAACAAAGACCTGCAAAGCATTAAGAAAGAGTGCGTTGCAGTCTGCATCTCGCCAACGCAGAGTTGGGAGCGCAAAAGTCAACGAATAAACGAAGGTCCGAGTGTCTTCAAGCACAATGGTCTCTACCATATGCTCTACTCGGGTAACGGCTACACGAGTCAGTACTACGGTATAGGCCTTGCAACCGCAAAGAATATAAAAGGGCCGTGGCGCAAGTCGTCACTTAACCCGATTTTACAGTTTCCGGGCGAGCTTGTGGGTGTAGGACACGGAGCACCCTTCTACGACAAGAAGGGGCGTATGCACTATGTTTTTCACGCACACAATAGCAACGAGAAGATACACCCTCGCTGTATGTACATCGCAAGGATGAGCGTCAAAGGGGATAAGGTAAATATCAGCAATCGATATTTTACACCAAAGAGAGTAAAATAAAATATATATGGCATACACTAAAATTGAGCATTTCGAGCGTGGCGAATACCGTGATACTCACCACGACAGCGCACTGTCGGTTACTGACGGAGTATCCGAACAGCCGATTGTAAACCCCTACTTCGTGAAGAAGCGTCGCCGTCGCCTTACGACCGACGAATACGTGGCTGGCATCTTGGAGGGCAACATCACGATTCTCTCGCAGGCGATAACCCTTATCGAGAGTAACAACCCCGAGAACTACGCTCAGGCGCAGGAGATTATCGAGCGTTGCTTGCCTTATGCAGGCAAGTCGGTGCGCATCGGCATTACGGGTGTTCCAGGCGCAGGAAAATCGACTTGGATCGAGGCTGTGGGCAATATGGTAACATCGTTGCACCACAAGTTGGCGGTATTGGCTATCGACCCGTCGTCGGAGCGCAGTGGTGGCTCCATCCTCGGCGACAAGACCCGTATGGAGACCATCTGCAACAACCCCGATGTCTTTGTTCGCCCTTCGCCGTCGGCAGGTTCGCTCGGTGGCGTAGCTCGCAAAACTCGAGAGACAGTAGTATTGTGCGAGGCGGCAGGTTTCGACGTCATCTTTATCGAGACTGTAGGTGTAGGTCAGTCCGAGACTGCCGTACACTCGATGGTCGATATGTTCCTCCTCTTGCAGATTTCGGGCGCAGGCGACGAGTTGCAGGGTATCAAGCGAGGCATTATGGAGATGGCCGATTTGATGGTCATCACAAAGGCCGATGGCGAGAATAAGTTGAAGGCGGAGTTGGCTCGTCGTCAGTTCCAGAATGCACTTATGCTCTTCCCTACCCCTGAGAGCGATTGGAGAGCAAAGGTTTACACCTGTTCGTCGCTCGAGGGCGTTGGTTTGGAGGAGATTTGGAAGGGCGTCGAGGAGTACTTGGAGCACACCAAGCGCAACGGATACTTCGAGCACCACCGCAACGAGCAGAACAAATATTGGATGTACGAGAGTATCAACGAGGCGCTCAAGAGCCACTTCTACCTCAACCCCGAAATCGAGGGTCGCATAGCCGATGTCGAGGAGCGAGTTTTGAGTGCAAAGTTGAGTTCGTTTATTGCAGCGAAAGAGTTGCTGGATATCTATTTCAATAAATAAAGGCTTTTAGCCATTAGCCATTAACTTTTAATTATTATGCTTAAAATTGTAGTTCTTACAGGTGCTGGTATTTCAGCCGATTCGGGCATTCCAACATATCGTAGCAGCGACGGTCTGTGGGCAAATTATAAGATTGAGGAGGTGTGTACTCCCGAGGCATTGGAGCGTGATAGAGAGAAGGTGATAAACTTCTACAATATGCGTCGCAAGGAGATGGCGGGCAAGCAACCGAATGCAGGCCACAAGGCTTTGGCAGAGTTGGAGCAATATTTTGACGTAGAGGTAATTACGCAGAATATCGACAATTTGCACGAGCTTGCAGGTTCGACCAAAATTACCCACTTGCACGGCGAATTGACCAAGCTACGCAACGACGACAGCAGCCATATTGCAGAGATTGGTTTGCGTGCTCAGGAGCTCGACGAGAAGGCTCCCGACGGCTCACTCTTGCGACCACACATCGTCTTCTTTGGCGAGGCTGTGCCGATGTTCGACAAGGCGAGAGATATAGTCAAGGAGGCCGACCTCTTGATCGTGGTGGGCACCTCGTTAGCTGTCTACCCTGCCGCATCGCTGGTGGGCTGGGTTAAGAACAACGATGTACCGATTTATGTTGTCGATCCGTCGGTGCCGAAGATTCCGTTCCTGCCGAACAAAATCTACCACAAGAAGGAGCGTGCCGCAATCGGTCTGCCAAAGTTGGTGGCACAACTCAAGGAGTTTGCAGAGATTAGAAAACTATAAATATACAAAACTATGAAGTACGCAATTATTTCGACCGAGAAGGGCGATATGAAGGTGGAGCTCTATGAGAAGGAGACTCCGATTACTGTTGAGAATTTTGTTAAGTTGGCAGAGTCACGTTTCTACGATGGTTTGACTTTCCACCGTGTGATTCCTGAGTTTGTGATTCAGGGTGGTTGCCCTATCGGCAACGGCGCAGGTGGCCCAGGTTGGACAATCAAGTGCGAGACCGACGCTGAGCGTCAGTACCACGACCGTGGTGTGCTCTCGATGGCTCACCGAGGCAAGGATACAGGTGGCTCGCAGTTCTTCATCTGCCACAACCGTCGCAATACACAGCACCTCGACGGCGTTCACACCTGCTTCGGCAAGGTTGTAGAGGGCGAGGATGTGATTGACGATATTCGTCCTGGCGACTTGATCTTCTCGGTAACAATCACTGAGGAGTAGAGCCTACCCTACTGCACAAAAAAGGTTGTCCAGCGTTTTCGTTGAACAACCTTATTTTTTTATAGAAGTTGTATAACAAGAGCTAATTTTAGGCTTGCGTAGCCCGAAAAAGCGGAGTTTACTCGGGGTAAATGAGCATTTTGAGGGCAAGCGTAACGACAAAGTAGCCTTGTTAAACAGCTTCTACTCAGCTATCGTAACGCTACCCGAGTAGTTAAATTGCAAGTTATCGTAGTTGGTAAATTCGACTTTCAGCGTCTTGTTTTTGTCGTCATACTGCAAGGTGGCCGTACCACTGCTACCACTCTCCTTGTTATATGTCACACCCTCGCAAACAACCTTGAACAACGAACTCTGCGAGAAGCCATAAGTACCACCCGACACGAAGAAGTTCTGCGGAGCAACCAAAGTGGCACTCTTTCCATTCGATGCCGCAACCTCAACGCTCCATACCGAAGCACCCTTTGTGAGCGTAGCGCCCGTAGCGGCAGACTCCTCGCCATTATATATGAAGTAGTTGGTTTTAATCTCCTGCTCTTTGTGCTCCGAGATGCACTCTCCGTCGAAGTGCGCCTTGTACCTAACATCCTTGACTAGGATATCTATATCGACAAAATAATCGGCTTTGGTCTTATTAACAACCTTGAACGTACCCTCAACCTCGCTCATATCGCTGAAGCCGTAGACCACACTAAACGACTTCGAATTGCGAACATTATCGACCACACCAAACTCGAAGGTATCGGTTGCGGTCAAGTTCTTAACGTCGATCTTCTCGCCGCACATCAAGTTGTTCGACAAGGTGATAAACATATACCACGAAGCATCCTCCAACTCCTCGAAATACTCGATATTAGCAGGCGTAAAGACCAAAGTCGTAGTATTGCCCGTCTCCGAGTAGAACGCCGCACGAAGTGGCTTCTCCTCGTTGCCTCGAGCTATTGTATTTTCGTTTACGACAACGCTTTGTTTTGCTGTGGCGTGGAACTTAAAGACCTTACCGCTTACGAGCGTCATCTCGGCCTTCACTACAAGGGTGTTATTCTCGTAGACAAACTTCGCCTTACCGCTTGTAACCTCGTTGGTCTCGTCGGGTGCAACCGTAGCAAGCGGAGCCTCGGCAAGCGTAGAGATAAAGGTAAAGAGCGTCGCTTCGTTCTTTATATCGAACTCCTTGCCCACAAGCAACGGACTCACCGAAGCAAAGAGGTAGTTCTCGCACTCGAGGATAGCCTCGGCCGAAGCAACGCCCACGTCGGGAGTCGCCACAATAGAGATATTCTCGCCCACCATCATCACGGCAACGCTCTTGAGCGCACCCTCAACACCATCCACCGAGTAGGTATTTGCCTTCAGCTCAGCACCCTCATTGCCACCCTCTCGCTCGCACGAAACAGCGAAGATACAAACCACAAGCGATACCAAACAGAACAATAATTTTCTCATAAAAAAGTGATTTATTTAGGCAAATATACAACTTTATGGCGAGAAACACAAATATAAACGAAAAGTGAGATAACGGCTCACGCCATTACCCCACCAATATCCAAGAAAGGAGTTTTTCTAATGTGTAAACACCTTGCCGTGCTGTTTCTCCTTCTGCTCGTAGGCAAGGCGAGAGGTTGTCGGATACTTCAACTTCTCGAACTCGGCAACGGCATTGCGGATGTCTGTCAAGAGCATATCGGCCATATCACGTGTCATACCCTGACGCACAACCACTCGCATAACCACCAAATCCTCGATATTCTTCGGCATAGTATAGGCAGGAATCATCCAGCCACTCTGCTGCAATACCGCCTGCAAGTCGTAGAGAGTCCACTTCGCCGACTTGTCGTACTCGGGGTTCATATACCAGATAAAGAGCGGATTATCGAGCTCCGCAGCGTAATTTTTGAAGCACTTCATCTTGCCAATCTGCTCGTGGCAGTAGCAGGCGATATCCATCGACTCCTGCTGGATGCGCTTGTAGCCCTCGAAGCCGTAGCGGATAAAGTTGTAGTACTGACCAAGAATCTGCGCTGCAGGACGAGAGAAGTTCAAACCCACCTGAGTAATATTTGCGCCCAAATAGTTCACGCTGAAGGCCATCTCCTGCGGCAAGCACTTCTTATCACGCCATACCACCCAGCCCAAGCCTGGATAGACAAGACCATACTTATGTCCCGAAGTCGAGATCGAATAGACCCACTTCAGGCGGAAATCCCACTTAAACTCTGGCTTGAGAAACGGCAAAATAAAGCCACCCGAAGCGGCATCGACGTGGATAGCGACCT
Organism: Alistipes sp.; assembly: GCA_017559685.1. The sequence goes on along the minus strand of JAFYQY010000175.1, from coordinate 5,091 downwards.
CGTAGCCCGTCTTCTTATTGAAGGCGTCGAGCTCCTTGTCGAGAGCCTCGATATCGTCGTTCAAGCCTGTCCAAGTAACGCCTGCGATAGGCACTACGCAGATAGTATTCTCATCGCACATAGCCACAGCCTTCTTCGGGTCGAGCGACGGACACTCGAGGGTCAAAGGCACCTCACGCATCTCTACGCCCCAGAGTTGGGCAAACTTCTCCCAAACAACCTGAAAGGCCGAGCTCAATACGATATTTGGCTTCTCGCACGACTTGCCCTCCTTCTTACGGCGAGCCTTCCAGCGCAAGAGTGCCGCTACACCGCCGAGCATACACGCCTCCGACGAGCCGATACCGAGTGCTCCAGCCTTCCACTCCGCCTTCTCGGGCGTATTCCAGAGATTGGCGATGATATTGATACAGCGACCGCACATAACCGCTACTCGAGGGTATTCGGTTTCGTCGATGTAGTTGATATTTACCGCCTCGTTCATCAATTTTGTGGCGTACTCATCCATATAGGTTGTAACGAAGGTTGCGAGGTTGAGACGTGGCTGAGTCTGCGGGTAGGTCTCATCCTTGACCATCTTGTAGGCCACCTCGGGGCAGGTCGGATGCTGAGGAATAGTCTCGGTTGGCGCTGCCATAAGACGACCGTCAGAAGTTGCGCAGTGCGCATCGTGTGTTGTGCAAGTTGTGTGAGTTGTTGTCTTTTTCATATTGTAAAATTTTAAGGTTTTGACATCAACCCCTAACACTCGCACAAACCATACCACAAAAAAAAAGTAGCGACCTATGGGTTGCTACTTTTTGCGGGGTGGCTATTAGCTATTAGCCATTGGCCATTAGCCATTAGTTTTTTTTTACAATTCAAAATGCAAAATTCAGTTTCTTCAGCCACTCCAAAAATCGAGTTATTGAGCCTTAAAGACTGCTATTACCTCGCCATTCTTGATCAACATCAACATATCGTAGTCGATGTCGTAGTGGGTAGTCTGCGAGAGAATCTTGATAAGCTGCATCTCCAACGCTTCGTTCTCGTGGCAGAGCATCTTGGTTGAACCGAGGTGCGAGAAGCGCAAAGCGAGTTTCTCGCCTGTAGCGTACTGACCGAGGAGGCTGTTGCAAGCGCCACGACCACCCAAGCCATTATCCTTCAAAATGATATTGAAACCATCAGCTGGGAGTGTATAGCTCTCGCCACCAACCTTTACAAGATGCCAAACTGTACCCTCCAACGGCTTTGCGTTCTTAACACGGCTACGGCAAGGGGCGCAACACCCTACTGCAATAAATGCTACCATCAACGCCACAAACAACTTTCTCATAGTAGTATAAATTTTATTATTTTGTAATTTCTCGTCTATTCATCAATGCCTGAGTGATAGTCAGCTCGTCGACATACTCCAACTCATCGCCAAAGCCGATACCTCGGGCGATAGTGGTAATCTTGAGGTGAGGGAATCGCTTGAGGCAGTTCATCAGGTAGAACATCGTAGTCACGCCCTCGACCGATGCCGAGATAGCGATAATAACCTCCTTAACCTCGCCCAAAGCGATGCGGTCGAGTAATAAATCGATGCGCAAGTCGGAAGGTGCAACACCCTGCATTGGCGAGATCACACCGCCCAAAACGCTATAGACACCTCGATATTGGTGAGTCTTCTCGATAGAGAGCAAGTCCGAGACCTGCTCAACAACGCAGACCGTGGTTCTATCACGTGATGTGTCGGCACAAACCTCACAGATTTCGGTATCGGAGAGATTGTTGCACTTGGCACAACGGCAAATCTTGGTGCGGAAGTCGATAAGACTCTCGCCCATAGAGACAACATCCTCCTCATCCATACGGAGTATGTGCATAGCCAGTCGCAAGGCTGTTCTACGACCTATACCCGGCAAGCGAGACAACTCGCCAACGACATTATCCAAAAGTTTCGACATCGCTTAAATCTCCTCTATATCGTTTTTCTGCAACCAACCCTTCTTACCATCGGCGAGTACTACCTCGCACCACTCGTCAACCTCCGAGACAATACGCACCTTTGTACCCTCGTGCAACACGAAAAGATCGGTAGCCGAGCGATCGGGCGAACTCTTGACCGAGATTGCCGACGAGAGGACTATAGCCTCGTCGTGAGTGAGGATATCGTTTCGAGACGAGATAGCAAACGAGATTGTTACCACAAAGAGCACCACCGCACACAAAGCGCAGAAGAAGCCCGCCTTACGCACCTTGATAGGCGTAGCAAGCAGGAACAACAAGGCGAAAGCCAAAAAGAGAGCAAACGCTACGAGCGAAAATACACTCCACGCCGTGCAACTCATAGTGTTGCGCAATGCACGCATCCACTCGGCAAGGAAGAAGGTTGTCTCCTCGCCTACTCGATCCTTTGTTTTAGCCTCGGCAATAGCAAGGTTATGGAGCACATCCTCCTGCGAAGGGTCGAGACGTAGCGCCTTATTATAATATAGTATAGCCTTACCGATATTCTCCGCCTTGAAGTGGGCGTTGGCAAGGTTGTAGTAGAGTTCCAACGAGTACTCGCCACCATCGACAATCGCCTGGTACTCGGCGATAGCCTCGTCGTAGTTGCCAGCCGAATAGGCAGCATTGCCACTACTCCAACGCTCCGCCGATGTAGGCTCGGCACCACGCACCGAGACCGCAAACGACACAACTGCCAAAATCGTATATAGAATCTTTCGTCTCATTACTTCGCTATTTTTTCGATTTTAGATACCGCCTCGACACCCTCCTCGTAGATGCTATCCATCTCGGCTGTCGCAACAGGCGAATACTGAGCCTCCTCGCAACGTGCTATCACGGCGATGATTGTCTCGGCCTCGGTCGCAGCACCTCGGCGCTGCAACTCCGCACGAACGACATCTCGAGTAAGGTCGGCAACAGGGATATTGAAGCGGTCGCTCAAGTAGCCCCACAAGCCTCGCAGCATCTCCTCGTAGAAGGCTCGACGATCCTGCTCTCGCATATATTTTGCCGCTATACGGAAGCGTTTTACCGCCACTCGGTTTGCTCGTCTACCCTTGACAAGCACCTCGTTGCTATTATCTCGTATGCGCTTGCGAACGATGAGATATGCCAACACCGCAACCACCATCATCACCAACATAGCCAGCCAATAGGTCGACGAGAGCACCAATGGTGCCACCACCGAGCGCAACTTCGTATCGCCAAGCTTGATAAAGCGGATATCCTCGCCCAGAAGTTTCACCTCCTCACGCTTAACACCCGACGTCAACGTCGGCTGCTGTGCCGAAGATGTACCCTTGTCGGGCGTTACAACAAGCTTCATAGGTGGTGTTGCAACCGTCTTGTAGCTTTGGGTCTCGAGGTCGAAGAACGAGAACTCGATAGGTGCGATATCGTACTCGCCCTCGGCACGTACGATAAACGGATAGTCGAAGCGACGATAGCCCTGATTGCCCGAAATATTCTCCTCGCTCTTAACGTCGTAGAGTTCGAACGAGCCTGGCAACGACACAGTAGGTGCCGATATGAATTTCAAATTACCATTGCCCGAGATTGTGAGTTGGAGCGTTACTGCCGAGTTAGCCTTAACCTCCGTAGCCGAGAGTTTGTGCGAGAGTGTATAGTTGCCTACTGCACCCGAGAACGAGGATGGCGCTCCCGCAGGGAACTCCTTGACATTGACCTTTACGGCAGGAGTTTTCAGCGTTTGCTCCACCAACTTAGTTTCGAAACCTGAGGTGTTAAAGAAGGGATGATAACTCGCTTTGACCTGCACTCGAGCTACTGCCGACACACTTATAGGCTCGATAGTGAGCGTACCGCTACGTTGCGGATAGAGAATATAGTCAGTTACCTTGCTTACTTGATATACTCGGCCGTTGATAACTCGTCGCACAGCCAGTTTCTCGGCTTTCTCTTCCTGACTCCAGAAGCCATTGAAAACGGGTGTCGATTGGAACGCCTGCACCGCAGCCACACGTGTGGTATAGAAGTTCAGCGTTGCACGAATTGGCTCGCCCTGATATACCGAGTTCTTGGAGAGGTCGAGACGAAGCATCAAGTCGTCATTGCCTACGCTCGATTTGCTGTAACCATCGCCCAACACACCTATTGGCATTGGCGCTGTGGTGTATCGCTTACCGTCGACCTTTATCGATGCAGGACCGATAGTGCAGACACCCTCCTTCTGCGGTACAAGGGTGTAGGTTATAGCGTAGGTTTTGCCTGAGGTAGTCTTGCCGTTCACGGTATGCGAGAACGAGCTTGTCGATGTAGAGGGACCTGCCGCAACGGCGAAGTTCTCGAACGTTGGTGGCACAAACGAGTTGTTGTCGAACTCGGCATTCACCTCGTATACCACATTAAACATCTCGTCCTTCGAGATATTTATCGGAGCATCAACCGTGAACGAAACCTTCTCGGCGCCACACACCGAGAGCGTGACCAAGAGAGCCACAGCCGACAACACTATTTTCTTCATTACTGTTTGCATACGAAAAACAAACGCAAAAATTACAGTTTTATTTTGCCAAAGTAGAGGGTAATCAGCCCCCTACTTCGTAAACTGAGAACGGAAAGCGGAAAACGGAAAACTTTTTCCTTGCTCCCCTATTCTTATAAATCGTCAATGGTTAGGTTCAACCACCACGACCTTAAAATTGCTTATGAGTGAGGGAATTTTGTGCGAAGCCCCCTCTCATTCAAAATCGTCAATGGTTAGGCTCAACCACCACGACCTTAAAATTGCTTATGAGTGAGGGAATTTTATGCGAAGCTAGGTAGCGAGTGCGCAGCCGAACAAGCACATCACCCTTCCCTCTTATTCAAAATCGTCAATGGTTAGGCTATTTTTGTGCGTTGCGCAGTGTCGGAAGGCGGAGCATACTTGACGTATGTGAGCATTTACGACGCCAGCAAGGTGCAAAAAGAGCCAACCAGAACGATTTTCCTTAATTAATGTGCAAACTCGGCGAAGAAATCGTTACCCTTGTCATCAACAATGATGAAGGCAGGGAAATTCTCCACGTAGATCTTGCGAACAGCCTCCATACCGAGCTCTGGGAAGTCTACAACCTCGACAGACTTGATAGAGTTCTTAGCGAGGAT